>JASJAT010000199.1 GCA_030066885.1 Arenicellales bacterium
TAATGGTCATCATTCCGCTAGTACTCGGAATGCTGCTGTACCCGGTATTGGATGTGGGTATCCAACAAAGGCTAGTGTTAGTTGTGGTTATTCTCATCTTTGTTTGCGGAATAGGGATTCTAATCCTCTATCCGGGGTTAAGTATCTTCGCTCGTTGGTTGAGTCGCTTTGATAGTCGTTCGAAACTTTTACTGAAGGCCCAGTCTTTCGTGAGTCAGTTTTCTGACAGTGTAAAATTGTCCCTGAATCGGGAGACAATATTTAAGACTTTTTTCCTAACGGTTGGAGTTCGCGTCTGCAAGTACTCCAGTATTATTTTACTGTTTATGGGTATTGCCAACGCAGGTTACCCAGATCTTGTCGGGGCGGATCCCGGCTCTATATTAGTGGGATTGCTAGCATCCGAAGCAGCGGCAAGTTTGCCAATTCCTACGTTCATGAGTTTTGGAACTTATGAAGCGGGCGGGCTTGCGGCATTCGCGATGCTCGGGATGCCCGTTGCGACTGCAGGGTTGGCCTTATTTACGGTGCATATAATAACTCAGGCAGTAGACTACACAATTGGCGGATTGGCTTTCGTATTGTTTTTGATGGTGACCCGGACAAATCCAGCGACACTCGCTGCCGTGAGGCACAAAGCCACGGATTAACGGAAGGGTACTTTTTAATTTCAGAACCGTGGAGCGTGACCTTTGCGGCGGTTCTAAGTACGAAAGGTGTGTCTTCTGCAGGTGAGTTTACTTTAAAAAGTATACTGTCCCCGGTTTAAGCGCTACCGCTTTTTAATGGCGATCAATTCTTCGTGATCGGCCAGGCGTTGCAAGCCCAGTTGATTTTTATATTCTTTGTATTTGTCTTTCATATATTGGCTGCGGTCGACTTCGTAAAGTTGCTCATATTGTTCTGTTTGGTCGTACCAGTAGTCCAAGCTGTCTTTGAAACGGTCGCTGCGAGTGCCGTTCTGCGAATAGACATAAGCGGTGATAGCGAAATAGTAGCGAAGTAGGTTACGTTCCGCGATTGCTTGTTCCCCGCTTGAATATATAGGTTTTCCCTTCTCGTCATAGTCTACAATACTGATACCCTGCTTTTTCCTTCCTTTTGTTGCGACATATAGCTTTGCAGCTTTAGAGCTGAGCCAACTATGTTTTTGCGATACTTGGATTCGGCCGAATGTTCTACCGTTTATCAGCGCAACTTCAAAGTGGATACGATAATCCGAAGTTCCGAGTGGTCCGTCTTCTGCTGTGATCAAAGCGGAAAAGTAATCTTTTTTCTTTTCTGTTTCGAAATTGTAAGTCATCACGAAAGCGTCATCGGGGTCTTGGTAGAACTTTCGACCAAGATAGATTGTCAGGGTTTTGTCGCGCTTTCTTCGACTGTGTGTGCACGCCTTTGTGTTGAGGTGAAGGAGTAAAACTTCACACCAATTTCCTAACTTGCTGAGAGAACTTGAGATTTCCTTAAAAGGCTGTTCAAAGTAAAGGGCAGCTTCACCCATTTGCCGACGCTTTACTACTTCGGCATGCAAATAGAACGGTTTGTCGGTAGTAGGGTTGTCAAGAATGGGCTTTGCCAGGGCGTATACTTCCAAAATGTTTTCGGTATCTTTTGGTTTGGCCGTAACGGGTATCGTGATGCCGAGTAAAAGTAAGGCAACAAAGCCGACAAAAGCCTTTGGATGGAACGGTCCGGTAGATTTATTTGAGCACGGTAACATTTGTCAGAAATAGTACCCTAATTCCATTGGACTATTCAAAAACCGGCAAAGTTCCTGTCTGTTCTCCCTCAAGAGATTTGGAACTTATTCTGGATTCGCCTGTTCCGATCTATAGCTCCACGGTTGATAAGGTTGGTGCGAAGAACCGAGAAAACAGCCTCATGTGCAGCAAACCCTGAAGCGCTGGTTTGTTGTGAAGTGCTCTTGCGCCACCTTAAGTTGAGTACTCGAACAGGTGCTTTGTCGGAACCCGATTGGGTCGCTTCGATACCCGTGTTTGGTAGCTTGAACAATACCGGGAAATACTTATACATACCGAAAGCATCTTTGTGATGAAGCAGGTCGTCAAACCCTTGTTGCACACTCCGTATACCCTTCATCTTCTCGGCTTCTTGATCGATCTGAAATGGGTCTTTTATTCCTTTGGCGTACAACAGCTGATCGTCACACTCGAGTGTATCGACGACTTGCTTGTGTAAGATTAATGTTGAAGAAAGCCATGTTTTACCTTCCGTTACGGGTAGAAGATAGCCAAGCTCGATGTCGGACACACTTTCTTCTTTGAGGTAAGTCTCGACTATCTCCTTGATATCGGTCTTGAATGCATTGAGTTCATTTTCGAATTTGGGGTGTGATTGGAGAAACTCTTTGTCATTTACCTGCTGGAAAAGCTCTTTCATCGCACGTCGAGACCCACTGTCGATGAATCCCAATTCTCCATTCTTATTGAGAAAATAGAACCCTTCGATACCCTTGTACTGATGTATAAACCTTGCGATGTTTACTGAATTCGAATCCGGCATGAATAGAGCGTCTCCTGAGATTCTGTACCAAACTCAATAGGTTTCGTTCGACAGCCAAAGTTTTCAAGACCAAACCTAATGTGGTTATTATAGTCTATAGCGAATTAGCAAGGCCGGACGCCAATGGTTTCAGGGTCTGTCCGTTCCCAAGTTCTAGTTTCGGCCGGAGGTTTAAAACGTCACTTTGAAATTGGATAAAAAAACCGGATTGGTGCCTGGTGTGAAGTTCGTCTCCTCTCCAAATTGCGACGACAGACCGCCCGATATAGACCTTGAGGTATTGGTGTTACATTGCATCAGCTTGCCTCCCGGGCAATTTGGCGGTCCTTTTATTGAACAGTTGTTCTGTAACTGCCTCGATCCTCGGGAGCATGAATACTTCGCAGAGATTTGCCACTTAAAGGTGTCGGCCCACTTCCTTGTTCGCCGGGATGGCGAACTGATTCAATTTGTTCCAGCCCATAAGCGCGCCTGGCACGCCGGGCAATCGCTTTTCAACAATCGGAGCAATGTAAATGATTTCTCTATTGGGATTGAGTTAGAGGGAATCGATGACTGCCCTTTCGAGGATGCGCAGTACGACACGCTAGTACAACTTACCGATACACTCATGTTGGCTTACCCCGAAATTAAGAAGCCAAATGTGGTGGCGCATTCGGATATCGCTCCTGGAAGAAAGACTGATCCAGGAGATCATTTTGACTGGGAACGATATTTGAGACAGCTTAGTTAGGGCTTATGTTGTGCTGCGCTCGCGTTGCCAGATAACGTCACCAACTTTTGCATAGCGATTAAGGTGACGAGCTAGAACGAATAAAAGATCGCTCAACCTGTTGAGGTATTGTTGGGCTAACGGTGATACGTCGCCAGATTTCGATAAGGTAACTACTCTTCGCTCCGCTCTTCTGCACGTGCTTCTTGCTACATGGCACAGTGCAGCAGCTTTGCTGCCTCCCGGGAGTACGAAATCCTTGAGTGACGGAAGATTTTTGTTGTATTCCTCGAGATGTGTCTCGATTTTGGATACATCAGACTCTGACAGTATTTTGTAGCCGGGAATACTAAGTTCTCCACCGAGGTCGAACAGGCTGTGCTGTATATCCAGTAAAGGTTCACGCAGGTCTTCGGGTAATACCTCCGCTAACAACATTCCGATCGAACTATTGAGCTCGTCTACAGCGCCAAGTGCCTCGATGCGTTCACTGTCTTTGGCGACGCGAGATCCGTCGCCAAGGCCGGTGCTGCCGTCATCTCCGGTTCGAGTTGTAATTTTCGATAGACGATGACCCATCGAGTCAGTTCCAAATGAAGTTAACTAAGAAACTACTACCAGACGGCTTGTATTCTCTAACAAGTAGAGGAGGAACGCGATACCAATTCGTCTGGCAGTTCGAAGTTAAGCTGTCGGGTATATTCGGGTCGAGGACGGTACGCCTTTTTAGATAAGCTTTTTTGGTTGAGGAAGCCATCCGGCATAAACACCAGTCCGAAAGATCCACCTTCTTGGGCTGCTGTTTGTAGCTGTGCCAGATCTTGATCGTCACAATGCAATGGCCAGGCCAGTACGAGGGCATTGGTGGCGCAGCGTAAAGCATGTTCAACAAGGTCCAAACTACGTGAAGTCTCGTTATCTCTATATACAACACGAGTATGGGAAAGATTGAAGCCCAAGCTTTTAAAGCAACTCGAATCCGGTCGAAAGGGGGGACCTAGCCACACTGTCCATCGATCAGTGTGACTGACCTGGGCGAGGGCTGGTAGCACCCACCATAACGCGTCCAAAGGGTTACCAATCACGCGTAAACTCATCACACCGCAGCTCATTTGGGTGCGCGTATCAAGGAGTGCAGGCCTGAATGAGCGGAGTTTATCGTTGGCTGTAGCGTTGTCCATCCGTTCCATCGCCATCAAAGAGGCTTACCATTTCTGACTATCCCGACGCCAATACCTTCGATCTCAAATTCTTCGCTCTGTAAGTCCACAACGATAGTTGGGAAGTCAGGATTTTCCGGTTTCAATTCTACTTTGCGACCATGCCGCTTGAATCGTTTTACGGTAACTTCATCATTGATACGCGCAACCACGACCTGCCCGTTGTTCACATCTTGGGTCCGGTGTACAGCGAGAAGGTCTTTGTCCAGTATGCCCGTGTCGCGCATGCTCATGCCCTTAACCCGCAGTAAGTAATCTGCTCTTGGTCTAAACACGGTGCCGTCCACATCCAGGTGATCTTCGATATGCTGCTCGCAAAAAATTGGGCTTCCCGCCGCGACGCGGCCTACGACGGGTAGATTGTGTGATGTAACCCAGTTTTCCAGGACACGCACACCCCTCGAGGCGCCGGGGGTTAATGAGATGGCACCTTTGCGGGCCAGGGCTTTGAGGTGATCATCAGCGGCGTTGGGTGAACGGAACCCCAGTTCTTGTGCAATCTCCGCCCGGGTGGGTGGCATGCCGTATCGGGCTAAATGATCCCGAATCAGCGCCAGCACTTCGGATTGACGTGGGGTTAAAGATTGCATTCCTGTAAATATATCCAGTACACTGTGATTATATACAGTTCTCCGCTTCTTCTGCAACTGGCACGAACCTTAAGATGAAACGAGGGGGTGCGGGGCACGGAGTAGGGAAACGGGATGGAAAAGAATGGATTACGACTCGTGATCGGATACCTCGTCTACAGAACTTTATACCAACAGGTCAGCTACAACTCTTAGATATGTTGTGGTGTTACTCCTTGTTTCCCTCCACTCATTCCCATGTCCCATTATTACTATATCGATAAAAGTGTCCATCCTTGTTTCTGGCGACGGAGTAATTCAAAAACCCCGGAGTCGACCATCAACATTTCCGGTAGAAGCTCGGTATCTTTTTCGTTCTTTTTCGCTAGCCATTGACTAAAAGTTTCACCGCAACCCACAAACTCCACACGCACATCGTGTTTCGACTTAATTTCACGAACCCGATTGGCATTATCCGTCAGGTTGACCCTAAACAAGGACAATCCCCCGTGGCTGGCGATAACGCGAATCACCAGAGGCCTATCGGGATCATTGTAATTCGACAACAGGCGGTCCGTCTCACTGAGCACATTGTTGAAAAGCGTGGCGTCATCACGACCAACGTGGAACATAACTTTGACGGCTTCTTGAGCTATATCGATTTGATTCGTCGGGACTTGTTTGAGTTTGTTATCTGCCGCAAGCACGGCTGCAACAGTAGCATCACCCACGTGGTGGTCGTACATGTGCCAGCCAAGTAACCCGGTTAAGGTGAAAAAAGCAACTGCTGCAGCAGCCGGCCATAGATATATGGCCGGATAACGGCGAGCCGGCGATGTAGATTGACGAATAGGAGAGGAGGTTTCACTGAAGGCTGCTCTCACCAACTCACTGATCCTTTCTATGTCGGTCACCCTTCGACGAAGAATTTCATCAGTTTTCATCGCCTCACTAATGCGAGTACTGTCTTCAGGCGCCAGCTCTCCGTCGACGTAAGCATTCAGGATCTCGTCTGAAAAGTGTTCTTTAGGCGTATTCACTTTACCCTCCACAACGGATGTCCCAAGTCGATGGGCTTAGATAGTTCGGTCGCAAGTCGATCCCTTAAGCGAGAACGGGCGCGGGACAAACGACTCATTACTGTACCCACTGGAACATTCAATATCTCAGCCGTTTCAACATATGAAAAACCTTCAAGGTCAACTAGCACAATAGTCTGCCTAAACGTGTCTGGAAGCTGACCCACGGCGGATCTCACCATCCTTATAAGCTCTGAACGACTGTTATCGGTTTCAGGCGTGTTTTCGGTCGAGATCTCATGATTGTCGATATCCTCTGTGCTTGGATTCTGCCGAAGATAGTCGCGCCAACAGTTCATCATGATCCGAAACAACCAGGCATCCAGAGCGTCTATATCGCGAAGCTGTTTCGCTTTTCGTAAAGCTTTGGTAGCCGTTTCTTGCACCAAATCGTCCGCCAATTCCTTGCTTTTTGTCCACACAAAAGCGGTGCGGTATAAGCGCGGTCGGGCCGCAGTTAGTCGGCGTTTAAATTCGACACTAGCCAGCAATTTCCCCATAACGGGCCCTGTTTATACTTATATATATTACCTGGACGCAAGGAATTGGGGTTTATTCCCAAGTCCCCTGGATTTTAGGACCTCTTTTCAGGTGTGCAAGTTGCATATTTCCACGACAGATTCACTTTAGAAACAAATCCACCCTCGATGGTCAGCCACCAATGATACGAACACCATGTGGATGCGGCGGGCTGTTGCTGCCGATAGGAATAAAAATAGGTGGCCCGCGTCCTATGGCTTACATCGGCGTATTTGTTCCCTCATTTAGCGATGAGGCGCGTCGATGGATTCTTCTCTTTTAGCATGGAAAGCAATCTATCCGCAGGGCTAATCTTGGGGCCGGTATGCCGGCCCTTTTTTTACTTAAACCGGGGACAGTATACTTTTTAACATTTAAGTTCACTTGTAGGCGGTGTGTCTG
>JASJAT010000200.1 GCA_030066885.1 Arenicellales bacterium
CCGGTCGCTCAAGTGTATTGAACTCAAATTGAGTTTTGTTACCTTGAGTAATCACAGCGGTCTTCCAGAGCGTGTACTGTAGCCTAGATTAGCCCCACAGATGTACTGAGGCGGGGCCCATTAATTCTCGACCGAGTATCCCAGCAACAGTAAGTGATCTTCAGGCCCTTCTGATTTTCCTGGTGCCACAGGCAGGGCCATCTATACTATATAAGTGGGGTAATAATAGTGGGGTTCTTATCGTGCGTCCTGTGAAACAGGATCGCCTTCGTATATCTGTCATTGAGAAAAACAGTGACAGCAATATGTCACAGGCGATTCATGCTGAGATGGTTGCACTTGTGTATCAACACCTACCAGCAACTATGCTTGGTACGGCTGCAGTTGCCTTATTCTGGATCATATTCGCTGGAACAGTAGTCCCCACTCAATTCCTTCTGATATGGTCGGCCGTGACGATCGCCGTATTGCTTTGCCTTTACACTCATTATGTTCGCTTCAAGCGTTCCCGGGAGCCGGCCAAACAGATCCACCATTTGGAAAAAGCGGTAACAATTGCCTCCGGCACCACTGGGTTATGTCTAGGTATCGGCGGCGTCGGGATCGCCTCATATGTGTCCCCGTTTAATCAAATTGGAATATTACTTCCGATATTGGTCATCGTAGTTTCACTCATCCCCTTCCTTGGCACGATCAAGGAAGCATATTTTTCTTATTCTATAGGTGCTGTATTGCCGATCGCCGTTTGGTGTGTCCAGAGCTGGCAACCGGTATATATCAGCACCTCTACCATGCTAGTTGTCTTCTTATGGGCTTCCTGGGTCATATCGACAAAACATAGTCGCAATATCGAGTCTGCTATACGAGCCAACGAATTAAATAAGTCTCTTCAAAAGTCCTATGAGAAATTAACCAACGATGAACAGGAAGTTCGTGCCAGCGAAGAGCGTTTTCGAGGTATCTTTGAAGATGGACTAGTAGGTATGGCAATTTTATCCAGGGATGGATCAATGCAACGCGTAAATAGCGCGTTCTGTCGCCTGTTAGGCTATGAAAAGCACGAACTGATCGGACGACGTTACGACGAACTAGTCGACGCCTCGCATCTAGATGGCATAAAGGCCTACTTTCGATCAGTTGCGAACGGTAACTTCACGGGTCACCAACACGAATGTCAGTATCGCCACAAGGATGGACATGACGTCTACAGTTTATCAGCAATGACGACAATCCGCGGCGACAACGGGAACGTGCTCGGTATTGTTGCGCAAGCCCAAGATGTGACCGAAGAAAGAGGCGTTAAGAAACAACTCAGCTTCCAAGCAAGTCACGACGAACTCACCGGGCTTGTTAACAGAAGGGAGTTTCAGAATCGCTTGGAAAGTATCGTAAAAAGTGTATCCAATCGCGATGCAGAGCATGTCCTCTGCTACATAGACCTCGATCAGTTTAAGATAGTTAATGACACTTTCGGTCACGCGGCCGGCGATACCATGCTGAGGCAAATCGTGAATATCATGCGAAGTTTGTTTCGAGGTCGCGATACGTTGGCACGTCTCGGAGGCGATGAGTTTGGGATCATCTTCGAAAATTGTAACGCTAAAGACGCCACAAAGATTTCCACCACTTTCATAAACACACTCAACAACACCAATTTCACTTGGAATAATCATACTTTTCGTATACGCGCCAGCGTGGGTCTGGTTACGATCACCAGCCAATCAACTGACATCGGAGAACTGCTGAAAAAGGCGGATCTTGCGTGCTATACCGCCAAGGACATGGGTGGTGATCAGATCTATGTGTTCCCTGCCCAGACGGACAATTCGACAACCTATTCCGACATCATAAAAGCAGTACAGTGCATGGACGCTCTTTACGACGATCGATTATGCCTGTTTGCGCAACCCATTGTGCCATTGCAGGGCAATGACCAACACACCCCGTGGTATGAGATATTGCTGCGGGTCGTCGCGGATAATGGCGAGGTTGTGTCACCAGGTCTTCTTATACCCGCCGCAGAGCGGTATGGACAAATGGCCTCCATTGACCGTTGGGTCATTGATAAGACGCTCAAAGAGTTTCAGGCTTTAAGTGAGCATAGCGAAGTACGTCTATCCTTAAACCTCTCTGGCATATCGATATCAAGTGGGGACATCCCTAGTTATATTGTCAGCAAATTTGACGAATACGAGGTGCTGGGCGACCGAATCTGCTTTGAGCTGACTGAAACAGCAACAGTAAAAAGCGTCAGTCAGGTCCTCGATTTAATGGACAGATTGAAAGAGCGTGGCTGTCATTTTGCATTAGACGATTTCGGTAGTGGGGTCTCATCGTTTAAATATCTAAAACAATTCCCCTTCGACTTTCTCAAGATCGACGGTAGCTTAATACAAGACATTGCAACGGATTCAACCGATACCGCCATGGTCAGGGCAATCGAGCAACTGTCTGCGTCATTGGGGCTCAAGTCTATCGCGGAGTGGATTAGCAATAGCGAAGTTGATGAGATGGTCACTTCCCTTGGGATCGACTATGGGCAGGGCTTTCTTTATGGCAAACCGATTCCGATTGACCAGGTCATACGCAACTGTCAAAAAAAATCGCTTCGTTTAGTTGGGACAGCGGGGTAAACACATTGCCTTCCCACTCATCGTATATGTTAGTAACTCGAACCGGCGTTACGATTCGAATAGAGTGGCGTTTCTGAGATGTTCCCAGTAAACATCAATGACCGTGATCAAGGGGTTAACACTTCAGAAAGCTCCGATGGTATAGTTTCTGACGGCATAGCAACCGAGCCAGATGACAAAATCCCTCGGGAGATTACTCTGGGCGAAACTACTTCAGATAAGTTTCAACTCCGGCTTTTGGGAAGTTTTGCACTAAGAGACCCAAAAGGGGAACTAGTTGACATCCCCAGTAAGAAAGCACGCGCTTTGTTAGCTTTGCTGGCCATAGCGGAAAATGGTGAGCGTACTCGATCCTGGCTTCAGGACCATCTCTGGACCCGGGGCTCCTCCCAAGAAAGCCTGCGCAAAGAACTGTCGAGTCTGAGAGCTTTACTCGGATCTTCAGATCTAGATCCACTCCCTAAAGATGTGCCGCGAGATGTTGTTCGGTTGAATCTTGCGTGTTTTGATATTGATGCTCGTAGTAGAGCAATAAAGTCAAAGGGTGAATTTCTAGAAGGCTTGGATATTACTCACGAGCACAATTTCGAAGAATGGCTTAGAGAGACGCGTGCTTACTTTGACTCACTCGTTCCTGATCAGCCGGCAGTTACTCATACTTCGCCAGAGATTACTGGCCGTATCTCTCCGTCACGCGTCTGTATCGGGATTTCTCCCGTCATTTGGGATACCGCAGATCACGTAAACGACATTAAGAGGGTAATCCTAAGCGACAGTCTGGATCGCATTGTCAAATCACTGCTGTCTAGTGGCGGCATAGAACTGTTTGATCACCGTTTCAGCTCACCCGTGCCTAATGTTCTCAATGCGTCGGCGAATAATAACCCACAAGTGCTATTGTTACCGCGAGTAACAGAAACGTCTAATCGGCTTTTATTAACGATAGAACTGATACTCAACGAAACCAATCAAGTTATCTGCACGCGTCGAAATGAATTTGAACTAGATAAGCTTGATCTCCTGTTCGAAGACCCATCTTTGATGACACCTCTAGTGGCCGAAACCGTAGATGAGATTCTTTTTGCGCTGTACCGTCGTGGTCCAGAGATGATGCCGGAGGATGAATGTGGTGTTTTAAGACTCACCAATGAGGCAATCGCCAGCATGTTCGAACTGTCTTTTGCCGGCCTGGACCGAGCGCGGTTAAGCTTAGACAAAGCTATAGAAGCAATTCCAGAAAGTGTAGTCTACGCGTGGCGGGCGTACCTGTCGGCCCACCAGATCGATGATCCGCGAGTAGTTGACCTCAAGCAAGTTCGGGAAGAGGCAAGATACTACTCGCGACGAGCGATCGAGCTCGATCGATATAATCCTTTGGTAATGTCCTTGTTGACCCATGTTTATGCCTTTACCTTACGCGAGTTTGATATCGCTTCCGACTACATACAGCAAGCCAAAGCACTCGGATCGGACCATATTATGACCTATGATTCGGACGCCCTGCTCAATCTGTACCTGGGCCGACTACCGCAATCAAAAACATCAGCTTTACAGGCAATCCGGCTGAGTCGTTTTCTACCGTTCAAGTATATGTTTATCACTTCTTTGTGCATGATTGATGCACGCGCAGGAGATTACGAATCTGCAATCGCTGCCGGAGAAAAATCTCTGCGACTGCAGCCGGCGACTTCCGATAGACCCTATCCCCCGACTATTCGCTACCTGGCGGAAAGCTATGCCAGGTACGGGGAAAAAGACAAGGCAATAGAGCTAATTAACAGTCTTAACAGTGCCAATAAAGGCCGTAGTGTGAATGATCGAACGGCTCCCACTCTGCAAATTGGAGAATTTTTAAAATTCTCCCAGAGTGAAACCAGATGATCGGCCTGTCTTTATCATTCACCCATTTAATCGATTAGAAAAGGATTCCCACGGTAAATAAGATTCTGCTCGATTGATGCTGCTCAGAGTAGATAAAAACAATAAATGCGTACGGTGCATGCATGAGTTCCTTTGATCACCCAGATCAAGCTAAAGAAACCATTATAGGCATTGGCTATTTTTGTATTGGCATGGTGTTCGAGGCAATGATGGATGCCTCGGCAAAATGGATTTCCAATTCATACAGCCTGCCTCAGATCTTGTTCTTTCGCGCGAGTTTTGCGCTGATTCCGCTAGCGATATTGATACTTATTTCGAAAGATGATTCCTGGAAGATCGTAGGCAACGTCAAACTCCAATTACTCAGGGCGGTCGGTATGGGATTGGTTTTTTGTTCTTATGTTGTGTCTTTAAGGTACCTGTCTTTGGTCGAGGTGCTCTCTTTGTTTTTAACCTTCCCATTTTTCGTGGTAATGGTTTCGCGTATCTTTTTAAAAGAACAGGTCTCACCTTCTGCTTGGGTATCCCTGATCATCGGTTTTTTGGGTGCGTTGTTGATCATCAATCCAGAATTTAATGCTATCGGACCGGTCATCCTGTTTCCTATGCTTGCCGCCCTGATTTGTGCATTTGTCCTAGTAGTTACTAAAGTGCTCACTCGCACAGTGACGGCACTATCGATAACAGTCTGGGGGTCTATCATGCTAATACTGTGTAGCGGCCTGTTGGCACCATTCTATTGGTCAGAAGTTGCCCCAGCAGATATTTTACCCTTAGTTTTGACCGGCATATTCGGCGGATTGGCAGCTTTGTTTATCACTATTTCATTGCGCCATGCTGATCTAAAATCAATAGCGCCATTCCAATACACTTCTTTGATTTGGACCACGATACTTGGAATCGTCATCTGGAGCGACTACCCAAGTTACATGACGTGGCTTGGTGTTATGATAATTATGATTGCAGGTATGATGATCTTAAGATTGAATTACGGTCAATCAACTGTGAAGTGAATGTTGATGGAATTAAAATCTTAGCCGAACTTTATATCTTTACTTACTGTTCGGCAGCTTTTCGGCGCCGGGTATGTTTAGCATAGAATCCTTTTTCTCTTTTGTCCGCTTTGCCAGGTTGAGTGATCGTTTTTCGATAATCACTCCAGTCTTCATCCGTAAATTCTGAGACACTTTCCACCGAATCGAAACTATTTAGTACATTTTCTGAGTAAGTAGAACGATGCAGGGGTTGAATTTGCATCAAAGGCCGTTCACGCCGGAAGTCGACCGGAACATCTGTTTTCGTTATGCGAATATTAGTGAAGAGTGGTCCAAACCAAACATCGGTTTCGATAATACCTTCGTAGCTTTCGTACTTTGCACTCTTAGGCAAATTAGCTGGTGAACGTATAAGTAAACTCCAGTCTTTTTGTGTTTTTGCGATTAATCCACTCCAGATCTGAACGATCCCGGGTTCGGCGCCTGTGGCGATCAATGGAGGTGCGCAATCCGTTAGATCTTCCGGGCACTGACTATTGAAAATGTCGAGGAATCCTGGGTATTGGACTGCGCTTAAGTTGTACCAGGGTTCATCATCGTTGAATCGCCAAATTGTATCGGTTCCGTCAAAGACTAAACTGAAATCAATTGGTGGGAATACATACCAGCCAAACGCTGAAGCCGTACGCAGCGCTTCGCAAAATCGATAAGCACGAGTTGGAATGGTGCCCCCAACGGATTTATCAGCCCGTTGGGGGCTCCTACTTTCCGGAATGAGATTGTAAAACTTAACAACAGAATCTAACACAAAATAGACTACTAGAATGCAGGGCTCCGGGCGCCGATTTTAACTTGGCCTTTATCCTTAGTACGTTTTGGCGCATCTTTACTTACTTTGAACGCAGGACTCCGAGCGCCGATTGCGACCTGGCCTTTGTCTTTAGTGCTTTGTAGAGTACTTTTTGATTTTAATACTTTATTCACAGTGAATCTCCTAACATCTGAGGGTTTTATAAAACACATGTGTTATTGCCTTTACGGCTCGCAGAAATAATCCGCGAGCACCCAATGTAAAACCTATACGTGAAAAAATCGCGACCCAGGCGTGAAACTATCGGGATAATTTAATCCATCAAATCGTGAGCGGGCTTACGCCTCACCGCACGCTTTAAGTGATAATTGAGAGAAGCGGGGTTATGCTCGGGATTTTTCCCCTTATAAATGGCCGTTTTGTGCCGGACAGAGCCTGTCGGTACAAGAATAATGGCGTCGAGACAGGGGATTCACCGATCGGGCTGCGTTGACGTGCTAATAGCAGACACTGTGTCAGCATTATGCCAATCTACGGTGCACTGACGTTCACTTAAGTACACTGAGGTACATTAACTGGCTCGGCAAACACGCTAAGTAGCTGTTTTGTTTATCGTTAAGAATGCGACATCGGCGACGATAACGCCGTCCGACGGGTCGTCGAGGATTGCGATGCTCTAATTTACAATATC
>JASJAT010000201.1 GCA_030066885.1 Arenicellales bacterium
ATCCTTGGGTGTGTACGGTTTGGTCCGCCCCTTGCTGGTCTGGGACCTGTCCTGCGCCACCATCCGGCAGCCTGATGCAATATACGGATTAGTCAGTTTACGATCACACCGACCCCGTTTCGGCGAGGGTCACCCATGCAGGTTACTCCACCTCCGGAGTCTAAATGTACCGCGTGGACGCCGCCGAAAAACATGTTGGCTTGGTCGAATATTCTGTGTTCGGTGAACTCTCGGGTTAGCCGGTCGATGGTATCACTGGGCAATCCTGCTTCAACATTAAACACGTCCGTCTCTATGTGAATGCGCGGTTTAACAATGGCAGACTCAAGATCCAGGTTAAAATCGGTAATGTTGCTCACTACTTGCAAAATTGCTGTGCGTATCCTGTTTGATCCGCCTGATCCGAAGGCAGTGAGACCACCGTTCTGGTCCTGTAATATGCTTGGTGCCATCATCGACGACATACGTTGGTTGGTTTTCCAACGGTGAAACCCGCCGGGATTGAGGTCTTCTTCTCCCAACATATTATTCAGCATCATGCCGGTCCCTGGAACTAACTCTCCACAACCTTCACCATTGGAAACGGTCATGGCGGCGATGTTGCGTTGACCGTCAATCACGCTAACGTGCGTCGTGCCTCTGTATGCGCGGGCAGTTTTATAGACTTCCCTCCTATAGAGCTCCAACAAGTCTTCATCCAGCAGGCCGTGGTGAGGACCTTCTGCAAAATGTTCTACACGGGCTGCCGATGTTTTCAACATGATCTCGGTCAATGTTCGGATGTGCTTATAGTTGCCGTACCCACCCCGTTTCAGATCGATATGCTTGAGTAGATTCAGCCCAAAATTAATCAAGATGCCTCCGGCACTGGGCGGTGGGTTGGTATAAAAATAATGGCCCTTATATTCTGTTGATAACGGGTCTCGCACCATCGTTTCGTATTCGACCAGATCTTTGTATGTAAGGTGGCCTTTATCACCACACACCTGAACGATGGCACGTGCTATCTCACCGCGATAAAACAAATCCTCACCCTCCAAGGCAAGGGACTCCATTACCTCCGCGAGCTCCGTATTCTTTGAAAGATCACCAGGCGCAATCAACCGCTGCCGGTTGGCAGGACTGGAGAACAAGGGTAAAGCAGATTTCGTAGAATAAATCGGTGCGACCAATTGCAGAAGGTAGGCCTGGAACGGATCAACCTCAACCCCATCCCGAGCCAGCTCCATTGCGGGCTGGATAAGCTCCTTCATGGGCATGAGTCCCAATTGTTTATGGACAGTGCTCAGCCCGCGTACAACGCCGGGAGTAGCACAGGATCCCAGACCAATATGGAACTCTTGCTGGGCGCTACCGAAATCAACGGTCACCGGGTAGAAATGAACGTCAATCTCGGCCTGTTGTTTAAGTGGTGTGTGGGTAAAAAAATCAAACACTTTAGTTCGACCCGTACTGTCCCTGGCAAGAAGAAAACCACCGCCACCCAGAGAAGCCAGCACGGGTTCACACACGCAAGCCGTAAAAAAAGCAGCAATGGCCGCATCGAAGGCGTTACCTCCAGCGCGCAATACCTCCGCCGCTGTGTCGGCCGTTATGCTATGGCCCGCCGCGACTGCACCTTTCATTTTTAGAACTCATCCCGAATGGTCGATGTAGCTGATGCATCGTTGAATGGAATAGATAATAATAGAGACAAACTGGTTATAACTAAGAAAGGTAAACGATGACCTACCAACATATCAAACTTCCGACTTCCGGTGAAAAAATAAGCGTTAAAGATGGGAAACTCTACGTACCTGATCACCCTATAGTCGGTTACGTTGAGGGGGATGGCATAGGCCCCGACATAACCAATGCCTGCTTGCGGGTATGGGATGCGGCGGTAGAGAAAGCCTACTCCGGGAAGCGGCAAATCCATTGGTGTGAACTATATCTCGGTGAGAAAGCCGCCGGCATATATGAAGGAGACTATTTCCCGAATGAGACGTTGGACGCCATTCGCGATCTCGTAGTGGCGATAAAGGGACCGTTGACAACACCCGTCGGCGGTGGATTTCGCTCGTTGAATGTGTCATTGCGTCAAGAACTTGATTTGTACGCCTGTGTCAGACCCGTTCGCTACTATCAAAACGTACCCTCGCCGCTTAAAGAGCCTGAAAAGGTAGACGTGGTCATCTTTCGTGAGAATACCGAGGATGTATATGCGGGACTCGAATATCAAAGTGGTACCGATGAAAACCAAAAACTGGCCGAATTCTTGAGAAACGAAATGGGCGCCACGTTTTTCGAAGACGCGGGTTTGGGCGTAAAACCCATAAGTCCGTTTGGCTCTAAACGGCTGATCCGTAAAGCTATCCAATACGCGATTGATCATAACCGTGAAAGCGTTACCTTGGTGCACAAGGGAAACATTATGAAGTTTACCGAGGGTGCGTTTCGGAATTGGGGATACGAACTTGCGCAGGAGGAATTCAGCGATCAAACGATTACAGAAGAAGAGTTGTACGCGAAATACGGAGGCAAGTGCCCATCTGGAAAAATCATCATAAAGGACCGCATTGCCGACATCATCTTCCAGCTTTTACAGCTAAGACCTGCAGAGTTTGATGTGCTGGCTACCATGAATCTTAATGGTGACTATCTATCAGATGCCGTTGCAGCAGAGGTCGGCGGTGTGGGCATCGCTCCAGGGGCTAACATAGCGGATTTCGTCGCGGTGTTTGAAGCTACCCACGGTACTGCACCTAAGTATGCAAACCAAAACAAGGTGAATCCCAGCTCTCTACTGCTATCCGGTGTGATGATGCTGGAATACATGGGATGGAACGAGGCAGCAGACTTAATTAACGCGGCCTATCCAAATGTAATTGGTGACAAGTTTGTTACCTATGATTTTGCACGTCTGATGGAAGGAGCCCACACTGTCTCCACGAGTACCTTTGGTGATGCACTGATTGCGAAGATTACCGGTGACGCCGAGGACCTGGCACGTTTCGAGCGAGAGCGTAAAGAAACCCTTGAAGCAGAGCGTAAGCAAAGAGAAGCCCAGCGTATGGCAGATCCCTTACAGGCCATGAAGGAATCGGGTCGACAACCGTCTACCGCGGGGGGAATAATGTCTCCGGTTACGAGTGTAAGCGAAACCGCCACCGTCGACGAAGCCATGCATCAGATGCTCGCCGCAGACATCAGTTATATCCTCGTGCAACCCAACGACAGTGGCAGTTGGGGGATAATGACGAAACGCGACGTAGTGACAAAAATCGTTGGTGCCAATAAGTCGACCTCCAACGTCAGTGTCGGTGAGATTACTACACGACCACTGATTACCGTGCCTGCCGACGCAGGACTTAGGGCAGTTTCTATGGTGTTGTCGGAGAATAACATTCGCCGCGTTGTCGTAGAGGCAAAGGGAATCCCGGTTGGAGTGGTTTCAGATACCGATTTGTTTGAGGTGGTACAGGAATTCGGTTGGTACCCGGAAGAATAGACCAAACTCAGCGCCGGCCAAATATTGAACCTTGGCAAACGTCTATATCGGATTAGGTAGCAATACCGAGCAACCCATCAACCAGATAACACGCGCCCTGTCTGAGCTAAGCGCGTTGCCGTCTTCGCAGTTGGTCGAACACTCGGGGTTGTATCAAACCCGACCGATCGGACCACAAAATCAGCCGGATTTTGTTAACGCAGTGGCGCAGCTAAAAACCTCGTTATCGCCTTTGGTTCTCCTTGGACATCTGCAGATCATTGAACGCCGACACCGCCGTTTGCGAATACAAAAATGGGGCCGGCGCACCTTGGATCTCGATATTCTTCTATACGGTCATGTCCCCTTCCGACATCCGCGCTTGACCATTCCACACCCGTTGATGCACAAACGCGGCTTTGTCTTGATTCCCTTGAATGAACTCAAACCGGATTTGATGATACCGGGTAAAGGAAAGGTTAAAAATCTAATTAAACGAATTAAACCGGGGACAGTATCCTTTTTAACATGATAAAAGACTGTGCCTTGCACATCCATAAGCAGTGTCTTCTCTCGCCAAGCCGCCAAGCTCGCAAAGAAATCTAGTTATTAATATTATTACCAATATTTCTTTCTCGGCGGGCTTTGCGCCTTTGCGAGAGAATATGTGTTTCTTTTCAAAGGGCTGAAACTTCGTAGAAGTGGCACCGATGGTCGCGGCGAGGCGCTACTCCTACAGGTTTAATTATGCGGCCAACTGATATCCGAAATTCTCTTCGAAACGGGCTTCGAGTTCACTGCGCGTAACCCGGTGATTTTGTGTGCCATGGCTTTCGATTTTTATCCCACCCATCAACGAAGCAATCCTTCCAGTTGTCTCCCAGTCCAGTCCTTTTACTATTCCATAAAGCAAACCCGCCCTGTACGCGTCTCCACACCCGGTAGGGTCAACTACACCTGATATCCTGGTCGCCGGGATGATCAATCGTTGACCTTTGGTATATATTTCAGAGCCCTCACCACCCTTGGTAACAATCAAAGCTTTCAAATCCGCGGCGATGCTCTCCCGTGTTCGTTGCGTACGCTCCTGTATCAACTCCGCTTCGTAGTCATTAACGGTTAGGTACGTTGCCTGCCGGATGAAGTCATTTAATTTATCGCCATCGAAAACAGGTATCTGTTGCCCCGGGTCAAAAATGAATGGAATATCCCGATCGACAAGCTGCCGGGCGTGCTCAAGCATGGCCTGTCCCCCATCTGGAGAGATGATCCCCAAGCGTATCGCATTGTTGTCAGGGACCTCATTGGCATGGGCTTCGTTCATGGCGCCTGGATGAAAAGCAGTAATCTGATTATCGTCCAGATCTGTTGTTATATAGGCTTGCGCCGTGAACCTATTTTCGATCTTCGTCACGTATCTACGGTCGATCCCACAACGATCCAACCATTCCTCATAGGGTCGAAAATCTTCACCAACGGTACCCATGGGTAGCGGATCCCCACCCAGAAGTTTCAGATTGTAGGCAATGTTGCCAGCACACCCGCCAAACTCTCGCCGCATTCTAGGCACTAAGAAACACACATTAAGAATATGAACCTGGTCGGCCAGGATATGATTCTTGAAACGATCTTCGAACACCATAATGTTGTCATAAGCGAAAGAACCGCAAATCAGGGTAGACACAACGAAATACCTATATTGAAGGTTTTTGGGGAAACATACAGAACATCTGTTCTCATCCACGCCAGGCTACATCAAGCTCCCGAGCCGCTTTTACCTCATCCAGACGCCGCACGGGAGTGGTATAGGGGGCATGCTTGACCAACTCTGGATTCTGTTTTGCCTCATTGAGTATTTCAGTAAATGCAGAAATGAAGCTATCGAGCTCCTGCTTGCTCTCGGTTTCGGTTGGCTCGATCAAAAAACATTCTGGAACGAGCAAAGGGAAATACACCGTAGGAGCATGATGCCCTTTGTCTAACAGGCGCTTAGCAACATCCATTGCTGTGACGCCTTTCTCTTCTTTGACATTCTTTACCGTAGCGATGAACTCATGGGCGGCGCGCCTATGAGGATAGGCCATATCAACTCCTTCCTGTTGCAGGCGTCGCATCAGGTAATTTGCATTCAGCGTGGCGAACTCAGCAACCCGCTGCATTCCTTCACGACCGAGCAAACGGGCATAGATATATGCACGGAGCAGCACACCTGCATTGCCCATGTTTGCCGATAATCGACCGATGGTCTGCGAACAGTCACTCTCTTCCGCCCAACGGTAGTGACCGCCTTCCTCGATTACATAGGGAATAGGTAAGAACGGCATGAGTCGTTCGTTGACGCCAACTGGACCCGCTCCTGGGCCACCACCCCCGTGAGGAGTCGAAAAGGTCTTGTGCAAATTCATGTGGATGACATCAAACCCCATATCACCCGGTTTCACCTTACCCATGATGGCGTTTAAGTTCGCCCCGTCGTAGTAAACCAATCCACCAGCATCGTGCACAATGTCTGCGACGTTCAATATTTGGCGCTCGAAAACTCCTAAGGTCGAAGGATTGGTCAACATTAAACCGGCCGTGGTGGGGCCTACGACTTGACGCAACACCTCCACATCCACATCGCCCTCCGCGTTGGTGGGTATCTCTTTGACTTCGTAACCGCACATAGTAGCCGTTGCTGGATTCGTACCATGCGCCGCGTCGGGCACAAGAATTTCCGAGCGCTCGTCATCGCCTTGGGCATCGTGATAGGCGCGAATCATGGCGACCCCGGTAAATTCTCCTTGGGCACCGGCGAGAGGGCTCAATGAAACAGCCCGCATACCCGTTATATCCATTAACATTTCCTGAAGTTCGAACATGCACGCCAAAAAACCTTGCCCAGTTCTTACCGACGAGTATGGATGCCGATCAACAAAGCCTGGCAACATGGCATACGTGTTACACGCACGCGGGTTGTACTTCATAGTACACGAACCCAATGGATAAAAGTTTGTATCAATAGAGAAGTTTTTTTGAGACAGTCGAGTGTAGTGCCGCACCGTCTGCAATTCTGATACTGAAGGAATTAGGGGAGCATCTTCTCGCAAGAATTCTTGCGGGATATCCGAGATGTCGGAATCCCCACTGGGGGCTTGTGACGGATTTTTTCGCCCTGTTTCGGATTGCTCAAAGATTAGCATGGTCATTAATTACGTATTCTGGATGGGTGGATAAATACAGCTGGTATCGCATTCCTGATGGTAGCGGCGGCGTCTTCGCTACTAGTTAAACGGCTCAGGGGCGTGCCTCCTACATGCCAGAAGCCGGTATCTATTAAGAGGGAGCTGACCAGGGGATGCATTTATTCTGCCATTTTTTGTGCACGTGGAGGATCTAAAGCGTGTCTCGACATAACCCTTTCGAGGTGGGTGCAATAACTTTCGATCTCGTCCACCGTCCTGGGTTCAGTCGCACAGGTCAGCAGTGCGTTGCCCAGTTCCGGATAGGCTACGCTTAAATCTATTCCTCCATTGATGCCCTGCGCCTCGATCGCATGCAGTACGTCAGCCACAGGTTGATCCAGTTGGAGTACCGCTTCATGAAAAAACGGTCGGGCGAAACACCGCTT
>JASJAT010000202.1 GCA_030066885.1 Arenicellales bacterium
AAGCTCGCAGAGAATTAAACTTTGACATAGAGTGCTATTGTGTTCTTGGCGTGCTTCTCGCCTTTGCGAGAGAAAAATATTCTTCTATAAGGGGTTAGGCATTTTCTTTATCGTCGCGGCAAGGGCGCCGCTCCCACAGGGTCGGGTAATACCAGAGCTAGCTGACCAACGATTTTCAATAATAGATCAATCAGAAAAAATTCCGTCCAGCAAGCGTTCTATATCTTCCGTCGAGAATACACCCGGCGAACTGGTGCGTGCAGCCGGTACCATTCCAGCAAATACACAGCAGTTGATTCTTGCCGACAACGCAATGGCGTTCTTTGGAATCGACGCCGAAACGGTTGTTTCATAATCGGACCTGCGAGCACAGAGATATACCCACCATCGAAAGCGTATGATCCACCCACACGAAGCAATCCAGCAACTTAGTTAAAAGTATAAAGTTGAAAGTAAAAAGTGATGTATCCAAACTCAAAACAACAGGTTCTTTAAACTTTCAATCTTTTCTAAACTGGATCCCCGCTAAAGGCTTTCGGGAACGAAATCGTTCAAGCGGCTTAATTCATTCTTGTGTCGTGGGTGTAGAACCTTAGGAAACCTCTCCATTCCGGCCGAGCGAGCGAAGCGAGTGTAGAGCCGGAATCCATTTGAAGCAACGCCACGATGCCACTGGATTCCCGCTAACGACATGCGGGAATGACTGGTGAAAACAACATCAGTGCGTTCAGGGGGAGATGTCGTACGTTAGTGTACACAGCCTCTCTTTGTCTGCCCTCTATGATCTAGATCAATACGATATTGTCCACTTTGTGGAAATATTGATTAAAGGTCAATCTATACCAGATCGTTAACTAACCGCTTTTTCCACTGGAGAACCTTGATGAGCATGCAAAGCACACTGCGGGTCATCGCGGAATCTAAACCTGAAGAGATTCATACAGTCTCGGAAAGAGACCTCGTCTCTGATGTAGTTGAAAAAATGGAACGTTTAAGTATTGGCGCGATAGTCGTAATGAACGAGGAGGGCAGTGTTGTCGGTATTTTTACGGAGCGTGACTTGTTAGCCCGGGTCGTAGCTAAAAGTCTGGATCCCAAGGCCACCAAGGTATCAAAGGTAATGACCCTAGACCCTGAGTGCGTTAAGCCATCGATGACCGTAGAAAAAGCAATGCGGAAGGTAACTGAGGAACGTATCCGCCATCTACTATTGATGACCAAGGATAAGTTGGAGGGCTTGATCTCTAGCGGTGATCTCACAGCTTGGGCTTTGCGAGCACGGGAAGCCGAGGTCGAAGGACTCACTCAAAAGTTAAAAAGACACAAAGTTCTCATCGCGGTGTTCATCGGCTTGGTCGTTCTAATTATTATTGGTATTGCACTGATTTAATACTCGTAGTTTTTGTTCTCCCTAGTAAGAGCCCGTGATATTTCTCTAGAAAGAGCGTATAGCCTATCAGTACAGCGGTTTATAACATGGTCTGGGGGATCCTCGTGGTGAATAGGTTATGCCCTAGTGCGGTATTTCATAAATAACTTGGCATATTCCGAAACGTTGTTCCGGTGGAAGCGCACTGTTGTCCTGGATAACAGTACATGGCGTTGTACTGTGTATATTGAGCCGTCATTCCGGCATGTCTTTAGCCGGAATCCATGGACTTAATATATTGGATTCCCGCTAACAACATGCGGGAATGAAAAAGTTCAAGGGGGGCTACTCAACAACACAAAGAAGGAAATATATCCATTTCTTTTTATAAGAATAATAACAAGACGTACTTGAAATCGTTGAATCAAATCAAAAAGATGTTTTAAAGAAAAATCCGGTCGAGGTCGAAAGTTTGGAGAGGAAATAAAATATGACAAGAGGCAAATAATATGCCCCAAAGTTAGGCCTGGGTCTAAATCAAACCTAAACTACTCCTCTTGAATCGATTGAATATAATAGACGAGAGCAAGAATTCGGCCGTGAACAATTTCTTCATAGTTCACATCGTGGGGAGCGCGTAATTTCTCCGACGCATCTACTCTATAGTAGTTGCCCCATATTGGCATATCCATCGTCCCATGCGCCCGCAATCCACGCCGCCCGTCGATGGCTTGATAAATATCCAATACAGGAAATTTACCATCGTTTCGCTGACTGATCTTGGTCAAGTCCGGTGGCGGTTGAAGCAGCAGTTCTGCAAGCGGTCCATCGCCCACTCCATCAGGGCCGTGACAAACTGCACAGCGTTTCCCGAACTCTGACTTTCCAAACGCAACAGTGAAGTCCTCTTCTTCATCCGCACGGACACCAGTAGAGACAGCCACCGCGACGGCAGCCGATATACTCAAGATAAGAATTGAACGAAGATTTTTAATCAACATGATCGTAATTTTGTTCTGTTTAGTCGTCAGTTGCTTATATCACCGTCAGGAAGGGTTCGTATTGACCTGCATCAGTTTTACGACGAAGACCTAACCACTGCCTATTTCTGCTCGATACCCTGTTCCTTAACTTAAGTTACATATTGCAGAATCTACAAACCTGAGCTGGCAAGCAGCACAAGTTAGCCTGGTCTGGTGCGAGCATGCTATTCCGGTTTTTTAACCTTGTGGAATCCGATCATGCCTCCCAGCAGGTTCTGATGCCTCACATCTACGAAACCGACTTCCGACAGTAGATCGGCCAACTCTTCGGTCGAGTAAAATAGCTGCAGCGCATCCAGAAAGTATTGTCTACAATTCAACGCAGCTTGGTTGCTTTCAAAAATCCACGCGGTCGTGGTGAGGCACATCTTAAGGTACCCGTAGTAAAGAATTCCAACAGTCTTGATATGGGGCCGCAACATATCGCAATGATAAAAATAGCCGCCCGGTTTGAGGACTCGTTTTATTTCATCAAAGGCTTTCATCACCCTGAGATGGCGTGACGCCCATTGCAGTGTGACGATGTCAAAGTAGTTGTCTTCGAAGGGTAAATTATGCACATCACCTAGAGAGTTCGTAATGCTCAGTCCTTTTTGCCTCGCGGTGGCTGACCCGACCTTCAACATTTCAGCACTTCGATCTAGGCCGTGTACTTCGAGTCCCGGACACTCCTTTAGTAGCGCGATACCCACCGCATTGGTGCCTGCGCAGACGTCAAGAACACGGTATCCCGGTTTTAGATCGAAGGTCGATACAAAACTGGATTGAAAGTAATCCCAAAGCCCCAGACTGGCGACGCGGTTTGCACAATCATAGTACTTCGCGACATCGGCGAATACATCATTCAGCTCCGCAGTCCAGACTTTTGAAAACGCCTGTTCCCTTGCCAGTTCGCGGTCAACAAATACACTATCTGGTTGTTCAAGTTCATACATAACAGGACCTTTTATTCTTTTTAATCCATTTTATCCTAACATTGGTGACTCGATCACTATTGATGCTAATCAAATAAATGTGTGCTATGGGGGCTGGTGGCTAAGCCTGTTAACGAATCTTCGTAACCTTCTCGTCGTAAATCTGTGTGGTGAGTTCATGCGCAAGATCTGTACCAACGCGCTCCATAGTCTCTAATAGCTGTGCCGCCAGCTTGTCACGACTGGACAATAGTGGTAGTCGCACTGCACGACTTAGTATCTGCGTCTCCAAGCTATACAGGTGCAGAATTTCTGTAATCCGTTGACAAAGCTCTGGATTCGAGTACTGTGCCTTGACGGCACTGTGGAATCTACCATCGGAATGCCATCGTTCTAACAGGTGGTAGGTCGCCAACGACAAGCTATCAATCCGGCGCTTGCGAACCGGTTCGATGGCTTCGTATGGGATATTGATACGAATCGGCAGTAACGCCGCCCGGCGAAGAAACGCCGTATCTATCTCAAGACTCTTTTGGTATAGGGTTTGACGGTCCACCGCTTCGACCGGTTTGTCTGCAAGGAGAACTTCGGCTGTGTGGCAAATTACTAGTTCGTCCTTAGCGATCTCTTTCTGCACATTATGCTCGAGCAATGAGCGAAATAGCAGGAAAGATATTCGAAACAACGTGTGGGTTTCCAACGCTTTGGTAGTGCGATGGCTGAACTCGCGCATCACATATTCATCCATGCGGCAAAGCAAGCGCGCCATATTCATGACGCGCTTCTCCTCTAGGGTCCGGTTCGGCAAAGCCTGCACTTCCATGACAGCTAAGAAGTATAAAGGACCCATCCCTGAATGAAAACGCGTCTGGAAAATGTTGGCTGATCCGCATCCGTGTCAAAAGTCTGCGACAAAGGCAGAACAAGACTCAACGGATTCCACTTAATAATTCACTATCTTGATGTAGGTCAAGATCTGCACAGTGGAGGTTTGCTATTGGATAGGGCCTAAAGTCGGTTCAAGTCATTTTTCAGCGTGTTGTTTGTATCGTGGTTTGATCAAACAACGGTAAGTTTACAACTGTGGTGCGACACCTGGGAGGCTAGGTGCCGGGTCATCTGAGGAGCGACTATGCAAACACAACCATCGCCAAGGAGACACCTTCATCGCCTCGGTATTTTTATTCTTCTCGGCATCATTTTTTTCCTGATAATTAAGTGGGCTGCGACACCCTCTAGTTGGAATTTTCAGGTTTGGTATCGAGGGGAAGCCCTTGAAGAGCTCGCAATAAAAGAGCCTGTATATGGTGGAAACGCGTCGTGCGGTGGGACGTGTCATCAAGACGTTATCGACTTTGCAAAAGCAGAGCCTCACCGGCACCTGCAGTGCGAAGGCTGTCACGGCCCGCTGGCGAAGCACGTAAAACAAGGGGAAAAAATCGCCGACGCGATCGTAGTCAACGACTCTTCCTGGCAGTGCCTCAATTGTCATCAGAAACTCCTCGGTAAACCTGAGGACTATCCCCAGTTTGCGCAAGACCCGACGCTTCGCCGGATTAGGAAGCACAAAAAACTGGAGGAAGACCCCCTTTGCCTCAGGTGTCATGGTCCACACGACGCTTATTCTGACCCAGAACGCGCAGAGCGTTATTCTAATGTTTCTTCGAGCGGGGGATAGCTAATGAAAACAAAACAGTTTTACGAACTATCTGAAATTAAACTTTCCGATCGAAGGAAGTTCTTGAAAATGTTATCGGCTGGTGCGGCTACTGTGCTGATGGTCCAGACCCCGGGTGTGTTAGCACTTCAGGCCAGAGGTAAAGGTTGGAAACAGATGAGCTTGGAACACATTTATGCCTATGTAATAGACATAAACAAATGTATCGGGTGGGGAGGCTGTGTACGAGCTTGCGAAATAGAAAATGATGTACCACCCGGACAATTCAGGACGTGGGTTGAACGCTACATCGTCACAAATAGCGGGGGTATTTTTGTTGAAGCGCCCGATGGTGGCAAAAACGGCTTTACTGAAGCCCCCAAGAAGATCCGAGATAGTGCGATGCGGTCGTACTTTGTACCCAAGATGTGCAATCACTGCGAAGACCCGCCTTGTACAAAGGTGTGCCCGGTAGGTGCTACGTTCAAGGCCCCCGAAGGTTTCGTGCTGGTCGACTCCGATTATTGTATTGGCTGCGGTTCTTGCGTTCAGGCTTGCCCTTACGGCTCACGCTTCATCAATCATAAAACTGGCACCGCCGATAAATGTACCTGGTGTTATCACCGGGTTGAGAAAGGCTTGCAACCCGCTTGTGTGGAAGCATGCCCAACGAAAGCAAGGATATTCGGCGATTTAAAAAATCCAGATGACGAGGTCAGCAAGATATTTGAGAAACGTCAATGGCTGGTGTTGAAACCTGAGATGTATACCTCACCGATGTGTTTATACGTTGAATTGCCCAAGGAGGTAGTGTGATGGCGCTGCCCAATGATGCACTGGTCAACTACGTGTTTCCTAACAATCTGGAGGTATGGTGGAACATCTTAATCGTAATCTACCCCTATATAACGGGTTTGATAGCCGGGGCCTTTGTCGTTTCCGCCTTATCGCACGTAATGGGCGTTAAGGAGTTCAAACGAATAGAAAATTTCGCTTTGATTATGTCTCTTTGCTTTGGCATGTTTGCTGGGGTTCCGTTGCTGTTTCATCTGGGTCAACCGCAACGTGCTTTTACGATCTTTTTTACCCCTCATCTGTCATCGGCCATGAGTGTGTTCGGATACGTATATGCCAGCTACATGTTTCTGCTGGTAATCGAAATCTGGCTTATATACCGCCCTTATTTCATACGTAGATACAACGAAACAAGCGGACTCCAACAGAAGATATGGTACGTGCTCACTCTGGGCGTTACTGAATACGACCCGAGGTCGGCCGCGCTAGATCGCAGGCTAACCGTCATCCTTGCGGGTATCGGTATTCCGTGGGCTTTCCTACTTCACGGTTACGTGGGGTTCTTGCTCGCCGCATCGAAAGCTATCGCATGGTGGGCAACTCCGATGATGCCGCTGATTTTCCTTGCCTCCGCTGTCGTAAGTGGCATGGCGATGCTGTTTGTGGTGTATACCGTCATACATTGGTGGCGAAAGGCACCCTACGACTACAAAATGACGAAGGTGTTCATCAGTTATTTATGGGGTATTTTCGCCCTGGCGTTTGCGATCGAAATGCTTGACGTGTTGTACATCAAATATGAGGATGCGCACCATTGGTCGCTTGTTGGACCATTGATCGCAGGACCACTATACAACCCGTATATTATTGGACAGATCGTCATAGGCTCTGTAGTACCCCTGTTCGTGCTCGGTTATGCGGTGATTGCGGATGTGCGTCCTGGTGTACTCCTCTACCTCTCGAATATCGGCTGCTGGCTTCTGGCCTTACAGGTTCTGCTGATGCGGTATAACACCGTGGTTGGTGGACAGTTGATATCGAAGTCGGAACGGGGATTTACCGAATATCACTGGGAGTTTTTCGGCCGAGAAGGGCTCCTCGTGTGTATCCTCATCATGGCCGCACCCTTCGTCACGTATTACCTCTTAAGTCGTGTGATTCCGATCTTCGAAGAAGATACAACCAAAGAAGAAGAGCGGGTGGCGGGCTAACAATGTGGCTGGGTAGCTTTATATATTTAAGTATATCTACACATCAAAGCTGATTTATACGCTTAAAGTGTTTTCTTAAAAAGACC
>JASJAT010000037.1 GCA_030066885.1 Arenicellales bacterium
ACTAGCCGTCGAATTGATACGGGCAGACAAAAAAATTATCAGTGCGTACAGTGACGAAGAAAGACAACAGCGATTCTGGGAGATTGAAGGATTTGCAAAAGTTCCCTGTGGTGGCACACACCTATGCCGTACCGGCGAGATTGGTGGCATTGACCTGAAACGAAGGAACCCCGGGGCGGGAAAGGAGCGGATCGAGATTCGATTAAGTCAGGATGACAGTAGCGAGTAGCCGTACTCGATAGTCGTCACTAAATAACCCCAGCTTTCTGCACAGAGCTAATCTAAGCCCGGTTTATCTCTGTATAAACCATTTTTGGGTAGCTAACCTGCAGTGTTCGACAGATCGCAGTATAGTAAGCGCGCACAGCACGTAAGACTCTGGTAGTGACGTGGCCCTCGCATTGAAAAGCGCGTCGTTTTCGTTTTGTAGTATTTAGCTGTGTCGCTTTCTCACATTTGTTGGGAGTACCGCATTATGTTGATATCAGAACTACTCAATAAGAAACAATATCCGAATCCAGATGAAATTGTGGTATGCGATGCAACCGATAAAGTATCGGCTGCTGTTGCTCGTATGGCCGACCACGACATAGGCGCCGTCGTCATCCGTGATGATACGGGCGTTGTTGGAATATTCACCGAGCGTGATGTCATAAGGGGTTTGCATCGGGAGGGAACTGGAATTTTAGATTCCACGTTGGGGGAGCACATGATCACCAAAGTGATCATCGTTAGTCCCGAACAGGGTCTGGACGAAGCCCTCGACCTCATGAACGAAAATAGGATTCGGCACTTACCGGTCGTGGATAAAGATCAGTTAGTTGGTATGTTGAGTATTCGAGATCTGTTCGTGCAGGAGCTGCAGCGTGTTAAAAGCACCGCCGAATTTCTCCAGCAACAGGTCCAGATCGGATCTAAACCATTACCGATGTGAGTTAAATCGAGCTCTACAGCAATAATTAGAACTTTCGCTCCTCTGTCCTGGCAGGGGAGTGCACTCTCAGGTGTCCGCTGGTAATCAGATGAGACTATCGAAGTTTGGAGGTGCCTGATCGAGTCAGGATCGCCGGTCTCACCCGACGGCTGAAATTCTAGCTCTTCTCCACTCAATTTTTGATCTGGGTCAATATTTTCTAGTCAATCCATCGTATAACCTTAACAACGGAGATGGGCATATCTCCTCCTTTGGTTGTTGGGTAAAACCCCCGGATCACCTCTCTGGCAAAATGTTCCGGGGGTTTTTCTTTTTGTGGCCTGTACTCGAGCGAGATTGTATCGTCCTCGCGATAACAATGGTGTCTTGGTGCAGCCTCGGTGAGGGGCCCTTGAAACTATCCGACTGAAGAAAGTTCCTTTAACGCCTCTTCGTATTCAATTGGCCTTTCACCGTTCTTGTGAAGCCTGTCAATCTCTTTCTTGAGTTCCGCTTTGGTGAACTCGCGTTGATCTATAATCTCACCGCCCCACTTCAGACAGAAATAGGCTTTATATGGAGATATGTCGAGATTGTCGTCAGCTCCGTCCTCTTTGGCCAAAAGCCAACTCAATTCCAATACTTCATCTGCCATATAATCAGTCCTCCTTAAATATTGCCTACTTATTTAAGTATAGGAAGCCGTCACCGTACGGATAACGGTTCATTACCTTTAACCCTACCGTTTATCAAGACGAGGAAGGGGAACTACACGATTTTGAGACTATGCACTGTATTCAACAGCTGCTGGACAGGAGGACTACATGTCGATGGCTGCGAGCTCTGTCTAGGCTGTTCGAGATGATGGATGTCGTAAAAACGATGCTGGCATACGAATTGTTGACTAGTTTGACGGCCATAGATCGCCGTGGTAAGACACCAGGAAGAGGCATTGCACTCATACGCGATTACGTCCTCGAAAAAGTAAAACCCTTTACGCGGGACCGTGCTATAGGAACCGATATTGAAACTATTGTAAAAGTGTTCGATCAGCGTGAGTTTTAAACGCTGTTAAATAGGGGTGATACTGTTTAATTGTGTCTAACTAGTTCTGCCATAAGGAGCTTGTAATGCTGTATTTCAAAACAGCGCTCGAACTCGTTCAAATGGTCTCGACCAAAGAAGTGAGCGTGCAGGAACTAGTGTCCGAGCACTTACAACAAGTCGATCGAGTAAATCCAAATGTCAACGCCATCTGTACGTTGGTCGCTGATTTAGCTTTGGATCAGTCCAAGGAAATGGACCGGGCCCTGGCCCAAGGTAAAGACGTCGGGCTACTGCAAGGATTGCCCATCGCAATCAAGGATCTGACTTTAACCAAAGGCATTCGCACCACCTTCGGCTCCCCTATCTACAAAGACTTTGTACCAGACACGGATGCGCTTTTTGTAGAACGACTTAAGGCTGCTGGGGCGATTGTGATTGGTAAAACGAATACGCCGGAGTTTGGTGCAGGATCGAACACGTTCAATTCGGTATTTGGTGCTACCCATAACGCTTATGACATGAGCAAAACCGCGGGGGGGAGCAGTGGTGGCGCTGCGGTGGCACTCGCCTGCGGGATGATTCCTCTCGCCGACGGCAGTGATTTGGGAGGATCGGTGCGAAACCCAGCGAACTTCAACAATGTGGTGGGATTGCGGCCGTCTCCGGGACGGATACCGCGTTATCCACGCATTGATGCTTGGAATACCTTATCGGTCGTCGGCCCAATGGCACGTTGTGTTACCGACGCTGCCCTCATGCTTTCGGCGATGGCGGGTGCCGACCAGCGTGACCCCATTTCATTTTCGCAACATTCGAGACCTTTCCATGAGGACCTTGATGCAGATTTTACCGGTACGCGGATCGCTTGGAGCCAGGACCTCGGACAATTCCCGGTGCAGCGGGAAGTCGTCGAAGTCATCGAAAACATATTGCCGAAGTTTGGGGATATGGGTTGCGTTATAGAAGAAGCCCATCCCGACTTCAGCGGCGCTGACGATACCTTTCAGACCTTGCGCGCCCAGATGTATGTATCGGATCACGCTGAAGACCTGGCCCAACACCGTGAACACATAAAGGATACCGTAGTCTGGAATATAGAGAAGGGGCTCGAGTTAAGTCCGGTGGAGATTTCCCGTGCACAGTCACAACGCACTGTACTTTATCACCGGGTCAGAGAATTTCTGGATTACTACGACTTTTTGGTGCTGCCGGTTTCTCAAGTTGTACCTTTTTCAATAGAAGAAGAGTGGGTACGCGAGATCGAGGGTGTCGAAATGAAGACTTATATTGATTGGATGAAAAGCTGTTGGTATATAACTTTGGTAGGGCTTCCCGCAATTTCAGTTCCTTGTGGATTCACTTCGCACGGATTGCCGGTAGGAATCCAGATGGTAGGCAAGCATCACCACGAACGACATCTGCTGAAGTTCGCTTATGCATTTGAACAAGCTGTTCAGTTAGGATCTGCATATCCACAGGTTGCACTGTAAATTTCTATTCCCATAAACCCAAGAGTAGTACGGGAATGTCATGCACCCCAAAGAATCGGAAACCCAGCGCTTAGAGGCTTTCTGCAAACAGCTCGTCGAGGCGATTGACGAGTTTGAGCACGAATTACGCCGCTGTAAAGACGCCATGGAACGTGCGGGAGGGAGGTCTGCCGAACACGAACGTCGCATGCGCAAACTCCGTGAAAACAGAGACATGAATATCAAAGAGTTGGAGAAAGCTCGACAAAGAATTCGCGAGCTTGGTAAATAGTAACCATTAAGGGAGATGCACCCGCCCGACCGTCACGACGAGGTCACCGCTACTATGGGTTACACCACTTCACTCGTTGACCAGTGCGACCAAATGTTCCTATTGCCTCTCCGTTCCGAGTGTTAGAATGTGTCTGCTGTGCAAAAGGTAAGTCTCCGTGTTGAAAAAACCACCGCTTTTTGTTTTTGGTACTCTGATGGACTTAGACGTTCTCAATATTGTTCTAGGTCGCAAAATAGAAGAACCGTTTCTTCGCTCAGCAACGTTGGCTGGGTTCCGCTGTGTACGCATATCTGACGAGACCTACCCAGTCTTGGTTGCACAACCCAATGCCATAGTTGAGGGTTGCGTCTTACAGGATTTAACCAAGACCGATTGGTCGCGTATTAGGTTCTTTGAGAGTTATGAATATGAACTTGAGCCCTGTCGTATCGACGTTGAGGGCGAAGGTGTAATTGAGGCGGTATATTGTTCCGAGGGGATCACCGCGGGTACTTTTGAATCGTGGATTCTGCCATGGTGGCAAAAGCACCATAAATCAAATTTCTTGCATTTGATTTCTGCCTATATGTCGTTATACGGACAAGCCTCTATTGACGAAGCGGAAGCACTGTGGGCCGAATTGCAGCAACGCTACGACATGCGGCGGCTAGCTTAGCTTAGATGGGGGGCCTGGAGAAAGTCACAGTGAAAATGGGACGATATTAGTGTGTATGTAGGAGGCGCGCCTCGCGCCGATTTCGCGGCGAGGGCGCCGCTCCTACATTGTCTATTCGCTACTGATGCGGACCCTTGGGTTTGGACAGTGTAAACTTCAAGCCTAACAAAATTGCGTTGCCTAGCAACACCAAGACGAGCCCAACAAAGCCGAGCAGTTGCCACTCATAACCTTCGAAGACCGAAGAAAGCGATAGGGCAACCACTGGAAACATCACCGTGGCGTAAGCCGCTTTATTCGCTCCTATTCGTTCGATCAAGGTCAAATACGCCGTGAATGCCAGTATCGTGCCCGGAATAGCGAGATAGAGCAGACTGCCAAAATACAATGGTTGAGAGTCCCACGCCAAAGGTGTTTGAGTGACGGTCATTGTAACGGCTAGGATTAAAACACCATAGATCATAGAGTACGCACTGGTGGTTAGCGGTTGTAGCTTGTGTTTGCTGTTGCGAATCGAAATCATGTTGCCCAAGGAGAAGAGATAGGTACCAAGAACGGCCAAAGCAAGCCCCCGTAGTACATCTAGCGACCAGGTGCCACCCACCAAATCTTCCCAAAAAAGAAGTACCAGACCAACGATTCCCAGCGCACCCGCGAGGTAGGTCTGTCCTGTGGGTTTTTCGCCCCAAAACCATTGGTTGTTTAACGCGTTGAATAGAGTAGCAGTGGAAAAAATGACTGATGCCAGCCCGCTGACGATGTACTGGGTTGCGATGTAGAAGCATATGTAGTTGAAAGAAAACAAGCAGCATCCCTGCAACAAGAAATAGCGATGATCAGTCCAGGTTACGGGTTGTACTTTGTTAAGTAACCTCAGAATAGGCAGCAGCAAGGCAGCGGCGATGATAAATCGGTAGAAGACTGATGCTAGAGGTGGCACTGTACCTAATTGCCAATAGATCCCGATCCAGGTCGTGCCCCAGATCAGGACGACGGACATGTACAGAAACGCATTCACACAACTGCCTTAATGTGGGTAGAGGGTTTTTGAAAAGTACAAAGTTTAAAGTTCAAAGTAAAAGGTAAATTATTAAGCCAAAGCTTTTTATTAAGGAAAAGGTTCTTTAGACTTTTGACTTTATTCTTCAAACTTCACCCGACCGACGAGAACAATAAATGATAGACCTTTATACATGGAACACACCAAACGGACGAAAGGTGTCAATCATGTTAGAAGAGGTTGAATTGCCCTATACAGTTTTCCCCGTAGATCTGGGCAAGGGGGAGCAGCACCAGGCGGGTTTCGTAAAGATCAGTCCCAATCATAAAATTCCGGCAATAGTTGATCACGACAATGGTCTGACGTTGATGGAGTCGGGGGCGATCTTGATGTATCTGGCGAAGAAGACCGGATCGTTTCTACCTCGCAGCGGTGAAGAATATTGGCGAGTCTTGGAATGGTTGATGTTTCAGATGGGAAGTCTTGGCCCTTTGCTCGGTCAGACACATCATTTCGTTAGGTACAATCCGGGAAAAAGTAGCTATGCCGAAGAACGTTACTTAACTGAAAATCGTCGTCTCTACAGCGTGCTGGACAAACGACTTGGCGATCACGAATACCTGGTTGATGACTACTCAATCGCAGACATTGCAACCTGGCCTTGGATTGCAAGGTTCGACTATCAGACAATGGATCTAAACGACTATCCGAACCTAAAGAGATGGTATCTCGAAATCGTTAAACGCCCAGCGGTTCAAACTGGGTACTACGTGCCGGCAAGGGTTCAAGAAATACCTATGCCGTGAACATACAACGGTATTGATCATTAACTTGTATTACGCTATTTTCCGCGCGTCGCTAGTTTAAGTCAGGTCACCGGTGGGTCTAATATGAAGAAATTCTCCGCGAAGTTTTCTCGCACTTCTCTCTTGGTCTTGTTCACTATAGCTATCCTTGGATGTGATCAAATGGAAAAAGTTGCCAGTGGTGGGGGCAATGGCAACGCTGAGGCATCCGAATCTGAATCAACTGAAATCGCTAAACAGGAGAATAGTGAACCCGAAAATTTGCAACCTACTAAAGTCAGGCTCAACGCTTTTAAGGATTTTAATTGCACCGGGAATTGGGGTAACCGGGATGGCGGGCTTGGCCTCAAAGCAGGTACTGGTTCCGGCACCTGCAGGGCGACGTTTCCCGGGAATACCGGAGACTATAGGGTGATCTTAATGGCGCAGTTAGAGTTTGATGGGGCGCCTAAGTTCAAGATTACGATCGATGGAAAGGTAGTAGCTGCCGGCGAATACCCAATGTCCAAAGGCAAGTTGATTTGTGATTGCCCAAATTGGCGGACGAATTGCCCCGACCGGGTTATTCCCATAGATGCGGGAACTCATCAGGTCAAAAAAGGATCGATCATTGAGTTCTACGGTGAAGAAGTCTATCCGTGTGGGTCCGGTTCGCATGGTGCATACGCCAAATGGCGTGAAATGGTGTTTACGCCGAACTAGTATCTGGTCTCTAGTATCTAGTGACTAGGCACTAGATACTACGTTTATAGCTTTTTATAGAACAAGTGCTCCTGCAGACCGTTGCTCATCAGATACAACTTCTCGATCTCGAATCCCGGCATAATGGATTCCAGTTGTTTCGGAGCATAGCGGGGTGCTTCCAAGGTGGGTGGATCTGAACTGTAACGGAGTATGTCATCGAGCTCTAGTTCAAAGATTGGTGCAGTTGGTGGTATCAGTGGTGAATGCTGTATCAAGAAATAAAGCCGACTCCCCTTGGTGAAATACTTGTTCAGTTTCTCGAACAAGTTCTTGATATCATCTAGGGCCAAGTAGTCAAAGTAGCACCACGCCAGAACCATGCTTAAATGACCTTGAAATTTTGGTGGCGTCCATTTTTTTAGTTTAGATGGAACGTCAATTCCGTCACTTGCATGGAATGTATGGCTGATACTTCCAGCCAAGTTATCCCAGTAAACTTTCGTTCCAGAGCCGCAAAGGTAAGCGCACTTCTTTGATGTGGGTGGCGCCAGATCGAAAATGGTGCTTGTCTGCTGGCCTAAGTTCTCCCTTACAACGGGGAGTAACCCGGAACGCACATTATGCGTTTCAGGACCAGAACGCTTAGGTGCTGAAGACGGTGAGGATCTTTTGTCTGTTTTAAGCTTAAGTCGTTCCGGACGCACTTGTGAGCCCAGAGCTGGTAGCTTTCGAAGCTTGGGATTGGCCAGTGCTGCTACCGACATCCTTTAGTTTGGCCTTGCTAGCAGGCTCCATGTTCATTTCCACGCTGCCCTTGAATTTACAGCCATCTTCCAAAACTACCCGGGGTGCCACAATATTGCCTACAACCTGACCGGATTTTTCGATTACTACGCGTTCACCACCTGCTAAGTTTCCTTCTACTTTACCCGCGACTGATATCTTTTGTGCCTTTAAGTCTGCTTTGACATCACCCTCGGGATCCACTTGGATGTTGTTGTTTGGCAGATTGAGCGTGCCCTCTACCTTACCTTTCACGACCAAATCTTCGTCGCCGCTAATGTCTCCATGCAAGACAATGGATGTCCCTATGATGGAAGTCCCACCAGCCTGCGTCGGTTTGGGAACAGAAGGGGCTTTGGGTTTGGGTTCAGTGATCTGTTCTGGAGCTTCTGTCTCGTTGGGTTTTTTCCACATGGCGGATATCTCTAAATGATTTTTGTCTGTGGTAGTGATTCTAATTCATTATAACTATTTGTAGCACAGTTTTGTGGTTAAAATATGTCGTTTGAATGAATGCATTGGGATTTTCGATAAAGCGCTGGTTTAGCGTTACTAAAGGTTGCGAGGTTTAAAATGCGTTCTGCAAAGTGTAGTAAAGTTAGAGGCAACATCCAATAACGCCACATATGCGGCTGCCAAACCGACCATATGAATAAGAGGAAGTAAAGAAATGAGAAAGTTAGGTGTTTTGCTGTCTGGTTGTTTCTTGAGTGTGTTTGCGCATTCTGGTTTAGCTGAAACTGAGCCGAATTTTTATTTGGGTTTGGGAGCAAGCGCACTGGCCCTGGACAACAGCAGGGTGGTCGGAGTTCCGACCAGCTCTCCCGGCCATAGTTCCAAGATGTTTAGTGCAATTTTGGGCTATCAGTTCAATGACCAGTGGTCTGTGGATCTGACGTTGGGCACCGATGGAAGCAGCGAAGTAGCCACAGATCAAGCAATAGTTAATGTGTATCGGTTTTTTGGCTTAAAGAAGTGGAAACCCTATGTATCTGCGGGCTTAAGCGGTTTCAACGTGGATCAGGCCACGGACGACAATACCCAGCAAATCCAGGGCGGGATTGGTATCTCCGGTGATTTGTCAGATAACCTGGAACTCAGGGTTGGTTACCAGCTTTTCTATGACGTCGGCGATGAATCGAACGTTGACAAGGCCTTAGGGCTTGCGCTCAATTGGCATTTTCGCAAGCCCAAAGCCGTTGCGGTCTCCGAGCCGGTGCCTGAGCCAGAATCTGTGCCAACCCAGCAAGAAGTCATTGATACTTTTGAGTTATTGGTGCAGTTTGATTTTGACAAATCCGACGTAAAAGCGGTGTATACCCCTCAGTTCGACGAGATCGCTAAGGTACTTAGGGAAAGTCCAGACATTACTATGACCATAGAGGGGCATACCTGCTGGATAGGTACGGAAGAGTATAACCAGGGTCTTTCGGATCGCCGAGCTGAAGCGGTCAGACAGAAGTTTATCGACGACTTTGGCGTCAGCCCGGATCGTATTCAAACCGTAGGATATGGTGAGACGCGTCCCGTAGCCGACAACAACACCCTCGCAGGTCGGCAGAAGAATCGACGCGCTATTGCGGTGATCTTGAGGCCACGTATAGTCACTGAGTAAGTTTGGAATAGCTGAGAAAAGGGCGAGTCTCAATGACTCGCCTTTTTTTTAGCAGTATTTGTTATTTGCTTCAAGCGGTTAAGCACGTCATCCATTGCAGAAAGCTAAACGGATCAAGGACAATATTGGTTTCTTGTTGGATTAACTCACATTAATTATTGACTCTCGCAAAGCCGCTAAGTGCGCCAAGATATTCCTCATCTGTTGGACTTGTTTCAAGAGACGTTATATCGACAATCTCGTTTTCTGTTTAACCGTAACCCCTTGGCGGGCTTAGCGTTTCTGCGAGAGTCTTTGCCAGTAGAGTGAATTTTCGCGATGATGCAATATGCTGAGTAAAAAGCAAGGGCCTTCCCGGGGGTTCTCAGATTCCGAATATGAGAATCGTACCGAGCGGGCCCAACGCCTCATGGCGTCATCGGGTATTGATGCGATTCTGCTGACTACAGAACCCGAAGTACGCTACTTTTCTGGTTTTCACACCCAATTTTGGGAAAGCCCGACACGACCTTGGTTTCTAGTCGTTCCCGCAGTTGATAAACCGGTGGCGGTGATACCCGAGATCGGCTTAGCAGGCATGGGACAGACCTGGGTGGACGATATACGGTGTTGGTCCGCCCCTAACCCGGAAGACGATGGAATCTCGTTATTGCGAGAGCTCTTATCGACACTCTGCGTTAAACACAAAAAGTTGGGTGTGCCAATGGGGCACGAATCCAGCCTGCGTATGCCGTTGACGGATTTCAAAACACTCGCTAAGGAGCTGGAAAGCATCGAATTTGTGGATGCAAGTGCCATCATAAACGAGTTGAGGTCCATCAAATCAGAAGCTGAGATAGACAAAATACGATTTGCTTGTGAGCTAACCTCCGCTGGCTTTAAAGCACTTCCTACCTACGCTTCAATCGGGCAAACGGAGCGCCAGATCTGTCGGCAATTTAAATGTGACCTTCTCCAGCGCGGTGCAGACGGTAGCCCCTATCTGATCGGTGCTTCCGGTTTTGGCGGTTACGACAACATCATTATGGGACCAACCGATCGGAAACTGGGGAAGGGCGACATATTGATCATTGATACCGGTACTACTTACGATGGCTATTTTTGCGACTTTGATCGGAACTTTGCGTTCGGAGAAAGTACGGATGAGGCAAAAAGAGCGTACAGCATCGTCTATGAGGCCACCGAAGTTGGGATACGGACCGCTAGGCCTGGTGTGACCCACTCTGAGCTTTGCGCGGCCATGTGGAGGGTACTAGAGAATGGTGGGGCGTTGGGGAACGAAGTGGGGAGGCTGGGTCATGGCTTGGGTATGCAACTCACAGAGGGTGCTTCAAATAGGTTCGGTGATTATTCCGTGATGAAACCCGGGATGGTGATTACCATCGAACCGGGCATGTCTTTCGCGCCCAACAAATTGATGGTACATGAGGAGAATATTGTCATCCGCGAAGGGGAAGCGGAGTTATTAACGTACCGGGCTGATCCGGAGATGCCTGTTATCTATTAGATCTAAGCGTGACCGCAATGACGACGCCATTTCCAAATCTTTTTAACCCCATTGAGATCCGGGGCACGAAGTTAAAACATCGGCTCAATTTCGGTGCGCACACAGCAAATATGAGTGTCGAAGGTTTGCCCAGAGCACGCCACTTTGGTTACTACCTGGAGCGGTCTATCGGTGGTGCGGCCATGATCGTCGTGGAGCCGGTACCCGTTCATCGTACTGCAGTCCTGACTCGGGGCAATTTTCTTCACGAAGATGACAGTATCGTACCGCACTTCAGGAAAATAACCGATGCGTGTCATCAACACGGCACGGTGATGATTCAGCAGTTGTACCACGTTGGGGCCCACGCGGACTGGGATAATTCGTATGAACCCAACTGGTCGCCGTCAGGTTTGCCGTCCTTGCATGATACCGATGGCAGCCACGCGATGAGGGAGCGCGAAATCGAAGAGGTAATTGAGTCTTTTGCAGCGGCCGCAAAGCGGGCACAGCAAGCGGGATTTGATGGCTGTGAGTTAATGGCTGCGTACAACGCATTGATTGAACAGTTTTGGTCACCCACCACCAACACGCGGGACGACAAGTATGGTGGCTCTTTTGAGAATCGAATGCGTTTTTCAAATGCCGTATTGACCCGTATAAGAGAAGTGACGGGCCCGGCCTTTATTATCGGAGTCGCTATTAGCGTTGACCCTGCTTTTCCGGAAGTGCTGTCCGTCGAACAGCACCAGGAGATCGCGGCGTGGCACGATAAGCGGGAACTCTATGACTACGTATCGGTTGGAACGGGCGGTTATTTTGACTTCACTCGGCTTATGCCCACAGTGCTTTATGAAGATAAACTCGGTCCGCCATACGCCGAAGCGATCAAACAGGTCGTCACCAACGCCAAAGTCCAGGCGGAGAGTCATATTCGTACACCGGAAAACGCGGACTACGTCATTGCCTCAGGTCAGGCCGATATGGTGTCTATCGTACGCGGACAAATTGCCGATCCGCACCTGGCCAATAAGGCCCAAGCGGGAGCATCCGAAGACATCCGTCCTTGTATTTCCTGTAATCATCAGTGCTGGGGGCGACGCTCACGGGATTATTGGATAAGCTGTCTAATCAATCCCTCTGCCGGGCGCGAGTTCGAGTGGGGCGGGGAACCTCATGCACCCGCCGATTCGACAAAATCTATCCTGGTCGTCGGTGCGGGTCCAGCAGGGCTTGAGGCCGCCCGGGTGGCGGCGGTGCGGGGGCACAACGTCACTATTGCTGAGGCGTCCGGTGAATTCGGAGGGCAGTTTCGCCTCGCCGGGCTACAGCCCCGGCGAGGACAGATCCTGGACTTTATCAACTGGTATGCGGTCCAGTTTGACAAACTGGGCGTCGATATCCGTTACAACACACCGATGGAAGCCGATGATATCAAGGCATCGGATGCAGAAATTGTCATCTTGGCCACGGGTTCGCAACCAGCAGGAACGGGTTATCAGCGCTATTTACCAGGGGTGGAACGACTACCGGGCATAGATAGTGGAAATGTTTGGGCGGTGGAAGATGTGATGAGTCGGTCGGCCCGTTTAGGTGAGACCGTATTAATTTTGGATGACACCGGGACCTGGCGTGGTATGGGTACGGCTTGGTATTTAGCCGAAAAAGGGTACAAGGTGCACTTGCTCACTCCCGATACCTATGTGGGCCGTGAACTCACGCGCACCACGTCCGACATTCCGTTGCGCGAGAAGCTCAGCAAACTGGATGTCAAATTCATTACTGATTCCGTAGTGACAGAGTGGCACGGTGACGGCGCAACCATCTTTAGCTTTATGACCGAATTGGAAAATAAGCAAGCGTTCGACAGTTTAGTTTTAGCATGTGCCAACACCCCCGAAGACGGGCTGACGCGAGCCCTCGACCAAGATCGCCGGCCGGTGTTCAGCATTGGGGATTGTGTGTCACCCAGACAAGCACCGGCTGCGATCTACGAAGGCCGGCGTATTGCTTTAAAACTCTAGCCTGCGGCATGTCAGATACCCCAACACTCGATGACATTCGCGCCGCCGCAGAGCGCATCGCACCGTTTGTTCACCGCACGCCCGTGCTTACGTCGAGCTCGATCAACCGGATAACAGGTTGTGAGATCACTTTCAAATGTGAAAATTTCCAAAAAGGGGGTGCGTTTAAAATCCGTGGTGCGACCAATGCGATACGTTGCCTCAGCGAAGACCAGATCAGGTACGGCGTCGCGACCCATTCATCAGGTAACCACGCTGCCGCCGTGGCGCTGGCAGCAAAGATGAGAAATACCACAGCATATACCGTGATGCCCAGTAACGTGTCTAGGGTTAAGAAAGAAGCTGTGGCGGGGTATGGCGCGAAAATTACTTATTGCGAACCAACGCTTTCGGCCAGAGATAGTGTGCTGAACGACATTGTGCGGGATACCGGCGCAGCATTCATTCACCCGTATGACAATAGACTAGTGATCGAAGGCCAGGCCACGACAGCACTGGAGCTGTTGGAGGAGGTTCCTGGACTGGACGTGGTGATGGCACCGATCGGTGGTGGGGGGTTGATCAGTGGTACGGCACTCGCAGTTCGCGGCTTGTCCCCAAGAACTAAAGTCATAGGGGTTGAGCCCGAGGGCGCTGATGATGCCTACCGTTCGTTTAGATCGGGCACTCTAATATCGGCAGCGGGGCCCAGTTCAATTGCAGATGGACTGCTCGCGTCATTGTCCGAGCGTACATTCAACATTCTAAGCCGCCATGTAAATGACGTCGTAACCGTGGACGATGACACCATAACGGACGCAATGCGCACTATTTGGGAACGTATGAAACTGGTGGTGGAACCGTCCGCTGCAGTACCTTTTGCTGCGATCCTCTCTGGTCGAGTCAATATCACCGGTCTTAAGGTTGGTATAATTCTGACCGGGGGAAATGTCGATCTCAATCGATTACCGTGGATGAACGTTACATGAAAATTTCGAAGCTTTTAGAAAAACCGGTATGGATTGTCGGAATCGTCACGGCATGTTTTATGCCATTACTTGTGGCGCTGGCCGCATCGGGTCCAGATAGCCGAGTGTTGGACCTGACCAAGGACTTTCCATGGGAATTCTTGGTCGAAGAGATGGGAAGTGAACGACATGACCTATTGCCGGGCGCGGTTCACATGGATAACGCTACATTGCGCACGGTGCAGACTGTAAATGCGGGCGCCTCCGCGGAGTCCTACGTACGCATACAATATAAGAACGCCATGTATGACAATCGGGATGTGGCCAACCAGGACTACGAAAAGCTAATCGCAAAAACCGATCGCCCCGACAGGCAGGTCTGGAGCATCGTGTTACAGGCACGGCGCGATCTGCATTGGTTGCAATCAGAGTGTGCCGCAACCGGCGCAATACAACAAGGATATTTTCGGAAAGCCTATGCCAACCTCATCGATTATGTTGAGATCGAAGGCGTAGTTGCCAATCGGGCTCTACTCTGTGATTGCGAAGGGGAATGCAAAAAAGTCGCGATCGATCGGTAACGTTTTGTCAGAATCGATGGACGTAGAACGCAGCTATCCTGCACTGCCCACAGGTGACCTTTGGGTTTTTGGCTACGGTTCGCTGATGTGGCGGCCAGATTTCGAATATGTCGAGTCAGCGCCGGCCAAGGTTTTTGGTTTTCGTCGTGATCTATGTTTGTGGTCGGTTGAGCACAGAGGAACTCAGCAAAGGCCGGGATTGGTGTTCGGTCTAACTAACGGGGGATCATGTCTAGGGCGAGCTTTTCGCGTGGGTATGGCGAAAAAACAGAAAGTGCTTGACTACCTTTGGCAGAGAGAAATGGCTCGCTATGCATATATCCCTACGCGAGTCAGAATTCATGTCGCCAGTGGCACACAGCTGGGCCTGACCTTCGTCGTAGATACCAATCACCCCCAGTATGCCAAAGATTTAAGTGATCGAACGATCGCTTCCGTCATCGGCGGCAGCCGCGGTAAGAGCGGTCACAATCGGGAATACTTCTTCGATTGCCTAAGGAAGTTTGAAGAAATGGGCGTGTGTATAAGTCGCTACACCCAAATCAGGAAGCTCATCAAACCGTAGTGATCGGCCGGGGACAGTATACTTTTTAACATTACAAAAGACTGTGGGATGGGAACGGCGCCCTCGCCGCGATTGATCCATGTACATAAACGAACAAAATGTCTCGCGCAAAGGCGCAAAGCACGCCAAGAAAAAAAACAGTAACATGCACTGTAGCATTGGGCTAAAGGAGTCTTTGCGAGCTTGGCGTCTTGGCGAGAGTTATTCTTTTCGTGAGTTTGTAGTAGGCGCGCCCTCTTGCCGATCAAATCGCGACGACGGCGCCGCTCCTACCACGGTTTAAAAGGAAATAACCTTTGGCGAAACCCGTTACCCCTCTGCTTGCAACCGATGTCATAATCCACCTGGAAGGGGAAAGCCGGCGATCCATCGTACTAATAGAGCGTAAAAACCCTCCGGTGGGCTGGGCTATACCGGGAGGTTTTGTGGACATCGGCGAAACGGTAGAACACGCCGCGGTACGGGAGGCTAAAGAAGAAACCTCACTGGACGTCACTTTACAGGATTTGTTGGGGTTGTATTCAGAGCCGACCAGGGACCCTCGCTGCCACGTAGTCAGCGCAATCTATGTTGGCACCGGTAGGGGAAAACCGGCGGCGGCGGATGATGCTTCACGCGTTGATGTTTTTTCCATAGATCGATTACCACAGCCGATGGCTTTTGATCACGCCCAAGTTGTGAAAGACTATATTGATTATTTAGCAAGATCGTAAAAAAGCAGCAAAGACGGCATTTCAGGACATCCCTTGCAACTTTATAACACCTTAACCAGGCAGAAAGAGGTATTCATTCCCCAGGACAGCGATCGCGTGTCGATGTATGTCTGCGGGCCCACTGTGTACAGCTACGCGCATATCGGAAACGCGCGTCCTGCGGTGGTGTTCGACGTTCTGGCACGAGTGCTTCGGTGGCGCTTTGGGAATGTTTTCTATGTTAGAAACATCACTGATATCGATGACAAAATCAACGCGGCCGCGGCCGAGCAAGGTGTGCGAATATCAGTTGTCGCGGAAAGATACACCCAAGCCTACCACGATGATCTCGACTGTCTGGGGGTACAGGCACCGGATGCGGAACCTAAAGCCACTGAGAACGTCGCGCAAATCATCGAAATGATCGAAACCCTGATAAGCAAGGGGTATGCCTACGAAGCGGATGGCCATGTTTTGTTTCATGTCCCGTCTTTTCCTCAATACGGCGGACTGTCACACCGCGATCAAGAGGATATGTTGGCGGGGGCGCGGATCGAAGTCGCACCATACAAGAAGAATCCAGGCGATTTTATTTTATGGAAGCCATCGACCGAAGACCTTCCCGGTTGGGAGAGCCCTTGGGGTCGCGGACGACCAGGTTGGCACATAGAATGCTCGGTCATGGTTAAGGCCCACTTGGGCGAGACTATCGATATCCATGGTGGTGGCAATGACTTGATATTCCCCCATCACGAAAATGAACTTGCACAAAGCACCTGTGCACATGACGGAAAGATATTCGCTCGTTATTGGGTTCATAATGGTTTTGTGAACGTAGATAGCGAAAAGATGTCCAAATCATTGGGTAATGTGTTGCTTGTCCGAGACCTGTTGAAACAAGCCCCAGGTGAGGCGGTGCGACTAGCCTTGCTCAACGCGCACTATCGCGCACCTTTGGATTGGTCGGACGAAACGCTGGCCCAGGCCAAGCGCCGGCTAGACGGCCTTTATCAAGCACTGCGTGATTTGGAAGATGTGCCCGTTAACAAGGACCAGATCGATAAGCCGCCTGAATCATTCGTAGACGCACTGCTGGATGACCTAAATACCCCCAAGGCCCTGGCCGAGGTTTCGGCATTGGCCAAATCGGCCCATACAGCGACGGACGAGTCTGCTCGGACCAATGTAAAAACGCAAATGATTGCATGTGGCGAGCTATTGGGAATATTGCAGGAAGATCCGGAGACTTGGTTTGCAGGCCAGTCCGATGATCTAGATACCGCTTTGATAGATCGTTTGATTGCCGAGCGTAACGAAGCTCGCCGCGCCAAAAACTTCGAGAAAGCGGACACGGTACGGGAAGAGCTGCACGCCATGGGCGTAGCGATCGAGGATGGCCCTGAGGGCACGCGTTGGCGGCGGATATGAGTATGAATTCAAACGAGATACTTAGTGCGCAACAGGAGCTGATCAGTGAATTCAATCTGTTTGATGATTGGATGGGACGCTATGAATATCTAATCGATCTGGGTAAACAGCTCGAAGAGTTTCCGGAACAGTGGAAGAATGAAGAAAACAAGATACATGGCTGTCAGTCGCAAGTCTGGATTCACTCTGAAATGCTTGACGGACGGCTGCATTTTTGTGGCACCAGCGATGCGGCTATTGTTCGCGGACTAATCGCAGTGTTGTTTCGGGTGTTTAACGACCGCTATCCAGACGACGTTTTGGCTGCAAAACCGGATTTTATTTCAGAGATTGGGTTCGCCCAACACCTGAGTCCAACCAGGAGCAATGGACTGCACGCCATGCTTGAATCCGTCTACGCGCAGGCAAAGGCACATTCATCGGCACACCAACATTAAAAGTACTAAGTAATTAGACTTTGCGAACTTGATATATTGGTTGTAGGAGCGGCGCCCTCGCCGTGATAATCAGCGCTAGGTTCCTCTTACATACCTTAATTAGAGAAGAAGAATGACTGTAGTTGTTCGGTTCCCACCCAGTCCAACCGGTTTTTTGCACATCGGCGGTGCTCGTACGGCGTTATTTAACTGGCTGTATAGCAAGAAATACAAAGGTCGATTCGTTTTGCGAATCGAAGACACGGACCTCGAGCGTTCAACGGAACAATCGGTGCAAGCTATTTTCGATGGTCTGGAATGGCTGCAACTCGACTACGACGATGGTCCGTATTTCCAAACCAAACGCATGGATAGATACAGAGAGGTCATAGATCAGTTAATCGAACGCGGGCAGGCGTATTATTGTTACTGCAGTAAGGAAGAACTCGACGAGCTTCGCACACAGCAGCGCGAGCAAGGTTTAAAGCCCCGTTACGACGGTCGCTGCAGGCAACGATCTCCTGTTCCGGACGTGCAACCGGTAGTTCGGTTCAAAAATCCGCTGGAAGGCGAAGTCATTTTTGATGATCAGGTTAAAGGTAAAATCGAGATAAGCAATACCGAGCTCGACGATTTGATCATCGCCCGATCCGACGGTGTGCCCACTTACAACTTGACGGTAGTGGTGGATGATATGGACATGGGGATCACACACGTTATTCGGGGTGATGATCATGTCAACAATACACCCAAGCAAATTAACATCCTGAAGGCCCTCGGTGTATCGCCGCCGATATACGCACACGTGCCCATGATTTTAGGTCAAGACGGAAAACGAATGTCGAAACGACATGGAGCCGTCAGTGTTACCGAGTACCGAGATCAGGGATACCTGCCGCATGCCCTCCTCAATTACTTGGTGCGTTTGGGATGGTCCCACGGTGATCAAGAGCTGTTTACCTTGAACGAGATGATCGAGTTGTTCGATATCAAAGACGTCCACAAAAGCGCGGCCGTTTTCGATCCGGAAAAACTGCTCTGGGTCAATTATGAATATATTAAGTCGTCAACGGTCGAGGACCTGAAACAACACGCCACCCGACATTTCAGCGATGCGGGGATCACAGTGGACAGTATGGATAACTGGAAAGACATACTGGGTATCAATCAAGATCGCTCCAAGACTTTAGTTGAACTGGTGCAGCGCAGTCGTTTCTTTTATATCCCCCCGGAAGAGTATGATCAGAAAGCCGTCAAAAAACACTTTAAGGCACCGGCCCTGCAGACCCTCAAGTCGCTCAGGGATCAGCTGGCAGGGCTTGACACTTGGGAAGCCGAGAGCGTGCACGGGGCGGTACATAAAATCGCAGACCAAATGAACCTCAAACTTGGCCAGGTTGCTCAACCGCTTCGCGTCGCCGTTGCGGGTGTGCCGGTATCTCCACCCATTGATGCAACTCTGACCATATTGGGACAAGAGGAAACTGACCGCAGATTGCACAAAGCCATCGAGTTCATAGAGCAAAACGTGCAATAAAGCACCCCTGACCGCATATTTCATCGAGATCCCGGATAATGGCTCAGGACCGCAGAGGCGCTGTCTTTGTGGAGAATACGGAACTGACGTGAATTAATATGAAGCGAATGCGTCTTGGCGGTAATGATGGCAAGATAATGGGGTAACGACTGTAGACGTGTCGATAAATCCCAGGTTAGCGAGGTTGGTGGTTGTCGATTTCTAATCGTTTACCACGAACGTTATCGAGCACTCTGTTTTTGTGGTAAGCCAGTTCACCGTTGATCCAAGTGGCCATTATCGAGGATCTGAAAGAATAACCCTCGAACGGCGACCAGCGACACTTATATAAGACATTCTCTTTGGCCACCGTGTACGGCCTGTTTAGGTCGACGAGAACCAGATCAGCCCAGTAGCCTTCGCGGACAAAACCGCGATCCACCACACCGAAGATTATCGCGGGGGCGTGTGCCATTTTTTGTACTATGAGTTCCAGACTCAATATACCCCTATGATAGTGCTCAAGCACAGACAACAGTGCATGTTGAACGAGCGGTAACCCGGAGGGCATCTGAAAATAAGGTTGTTGTTTCTCTTCCCAGGTGTGTGGCGCATGATCGGTGGCAATAACGTCAACTAGATTATCCGTAACGCCCCGTAGTAATGCCTGTCGATCGTCGCTTGTCTTGATCGCAGGGTTGCATTTTATCAAACCTTTTTTTGATGCGTAGTCGGAATCGTCGAAGAATAAGTGGTGTACGCAAACCTCGACCGTAATATGTTTCTGGTCCAGCGCGAGGTTGCTGAACAATTCAAGCTCACGCGCGGTAGTCAAGTGTAGGACATGAAGACGTGTATGGTGCCGATGCGCCAACTCCACGGCCAGTGAAGAAGATATATAGCACGCTTCGGCTGATCGAATGAGCGGATGGTATTGTATTGGGACGTTTTCCCCATATTGCTCGCGTGCATGTTGTTCGTTGGCAAGTATTGTAGGGGTATCTTCACAATGAGTGACGACGGGAACCGGCGACGAGGAAAATATCGCTTCTAGTGTCGCTGGTTTGTCTACCAGCATATTGCCCGTGGACGCCCCCATAAATACTTTGACACCGCAAGCTTCCCCGGGCAGCAACGATTGCACCTGATCAATGTTGTCGTTGGTAGCGCCCAAATAGAAAGCGTAGTTGGTACGAGATTTTTGCTCGGCCAACATATATTTTTGTTGCAACAGGTCCCGGCTGACGGTGGGTGGATTTACGTTGGGCATTTCCATAAAACTGGTGATACCTCCGGCCAGTGCCGCTGCCGATTCGGTCGCTATATCTCCTTTCTGCGTTCCCCCGGGTTCACGAAAATGGACTTGATCATCGATGAGTCCTGGCAACAGGCAGTTTCCCTCGGCATCATATACATCCACGTTCGCGCCGGCCGATATTGTTTTATCGACTCGTTCAATGCGATCCCCGCGAATGAGTACGTCAACCTCGCTAATAGCGCCTTCATTGATAAGTCGAGCGTTGGTTATAAGTGTGTCTGCCACGGTGAGGTGATTTCGTGGGTGTTCGTGTTTAAAGTCAGTGGTCAGTCAAACAAATTAGCGCTGCTCTGTAAACCCTTGACGACAGTAATTTACAGCTGTGATAACCTGAGCCGATCGTCGCTGCGGTCAAGAGAGGCAAAGTAAGGAATACCAGAATACACAGGAGTAGCTGGTATCTGGTGGGCAGAAACAAGATCACAACAATCACGGCATTGGAACATCCCAATGTATAGAACATTAGTCGATGTGTGGAATGCAGTTCCTAGCTACTAGCCACTAGTTCGCTAGCGACTTAACAGTAGATTGAAGGTGTCTACGGCATAAACCATAATCGCGGTTAAGAGTTTCATATTTTGGTAAAACAGTAAATGTCAGTACAGATTACATTTCCAGACGGGGCTGTAAAAAATTTTGAGGCTCCGCCTGATGGTCAACAGCTCGCAAACGAGATAAGCGAGTCGCTAGGCCGTGAGGCGGTAGCTATTCGCGTCGACGCAGCACTATGGGATTTAACCCGTCCCATCGAACAAGACGCAACGATAGAGATTATCACTCGCCGCAGCGAAGAAGGTGTCGAATTACTTCGACATGACGCCGCGCATGTTATGGCCGAGGCCGTAAAGGAGTTGTATCCAGAGACACAAGTGACTATTGGCCCCGCTATTGAAAACGGTTTCTATTATGACTTCGCTCGTGAGGAACCTTTTGTACCTGACGATCTGTTAGAAATAGAGGATCGAATGCGAGAAATTGTCGATCGTGACGAAACCATTGCCCGAGAAGTGTGGGATCGTGAAGATGCGATTGGATATTTCCGGAGCATAGGGGAAGAGTACAAGGCCCAGATAATCGAGGATATAGACGAGAGCGAGCCGATTACACTCTATCGGCAAGGCGATTTCGTTGACCTTTGCCGAGGCCCACATTTACCGTCTACAGGTAAGCTGGGTAAGGCGTTTAAGCTGACCAAACTCGCCGGTGCGTACTGGCGGGGAGACTCTAAAAATCCAATGCTGCAGAGGATTTATGGCACTGCTTGGCCCAATGAAAAACAGCTGAAAGTTTACCTGAAGCAGTTGGAAGAAGCAGAGAAGCGTGATCATCGTAAGCTTGGGAAGCAAATGGGCCTGTTTCACCTGCAAGAAGAAGCGCCCGGAGCTGTATTTTGGCACCCCAAGGGCTGGACGCTGTTACAAACTTTAATTGACTATATGCGGGCTAAGCAGGACGCGGCGGGATACCTGGAAGTCAATACACCGGAGCTCATGGACCGAAGTCTCTGGGAAGCTTCGGGTCATTGGGAGTCGTTTGGTGACAATATGTTTACTATGGACACCCCGGACGACAGGACATTGGCGATCAAGCCCATGAACTGTCCCGGGCATGTACAGGTCTTCAACCACGACTTACGCAGTTATCGTGATTTGCCCATGCGGATCTCTGAGTTTGGAAAGGTGCATCGTTATGAACCTTCCGGAGCCTTGCATGGTTTATTGCGGGTACGTGCATTCATACAAGACGACGCCCACATATTTTGCACGCAGGATCAGATCACCTCGGAAAGTAAAAACGTATGTGACTTGTTACTTGGTATATACAGGGATTTTGGTTTCGACGACATCCACATCAAATATGCCGACAGGCCGACTAATAGAGTGGGAGCCGATGAGGTTTGGGATGCCGCGGAGAAGGCGCTGCTCGAGGCCACGGAGGCAACCGGTTTGGAATATACTTTCAATCCAGGAGAGGGTGCGTTTTACGGTCCAAAGCTTGAATTTGTACTTAGGGATGCCATTGGTCGGGATTGGCAATGTGGTACGTTGCAAGTTGATCTTAATCTGCCGGCGCGCTTGGGCGCACATTATATTGGCGAAGACAGCCAGAAACACACGCCGGTTATGCTGCATCGAGCGCTGTTTGGGTCACTAGAGCGGTTCACCGGGATCCTTCTGGAACATTACGCCGGCGCGCTTCCGTTTTGGTTGTCACCTGTCCAGGTTGCCGTAACGACTATCGTTTCTGACGCCGACAACTATGCTAAAGAGGTTACAACTAAATTGAAGGTTTCAGGGATAAAGGCACGGCTCGATATCCGTAACGAAAAGATCTCTTATAAGGTTCGTGATCACAGCTTGCAAAAAATCCCCGTGATCCTTGTGTTAGGCCGTCGGGAAGCAGAACAGCGCACCGTAACTGTGCGCAGGTTGGGTAGCAAACAACAGGAAAACCTTGCCCTTGATGAAGCGGTGACACGGCTGGTCGAAGACAATACGGGACCGAGTGCCAGCGCTAACTAAAGTGACTAGCGGCTGGTGCAAAGCACACCAAGAAAGACATAAGATGCTCTCTAACATAAAGGTTAAACTTTGCTTCCTTAGCTCCGTTAACGGTACATCCATGTACCACTACTGCGAGCTTGGCGTCTTGGCGAGAGTTTCTCTTTGTCTATCGCTTTTTTTGTCAGTTGCGAAGGCGGATCCGAGTATCGAGTTTACGGGGGATTTTATTCAAGGTGGCATTGTTATTGGCCGGGTTCAACCCGACGTAAAAATACACTTAGGTGAAAGACAGGTCCGGGTGTCGCCTGACGGCTGGTTTGTACTGGGATTCGGCCGCGACGAAAAACCGAACGTTGTGTTGAATGTGGAGTATGCCGACGGCACAAAACATCAAGAAACACTGAATGTGAAAGCGCGCAGGTATGAAATTCAGCGGATAGACGGTCTACCGCCGAGAAAGGTAACGCCATCGGCTGAAGATCTGGAACGCATCAAGCAGGAAAATGCTCTGATAGGTGCCGCGCGAAATCGAGATGAACCGCGAACTGATTTCTTGAGTGGTTTTGATTGGCCCGTGATTGGTCGAATTTCCGGAATATTCGGCAGTCAACGCGTGTTGAATGGGATACCTAAACGCCCGCACTTCGGGGTCGACGTCGCCGCACCTACCGGAACACCTGTTAAGGCTCCGGCACCGGGCAAAGTGACCCTGGTGCACAAAGATATGTTCTACACCGGAGGGACGATCAATCTAGACCACGGCCATGGCTTGACGTCGATATTTATTCATTTAAGCGACATCTTTGTGACCGAAGGTCAATACGTCGAGAAGGGTAGTGTGATCGGATCGGTGGGAGCGACCGGTCGTGCTACCGGGCCGCATTTACACTGGGGCATGAATTGGTTTAAGGCACGGATTGATCCGGCTTTGCTGGTAGGGAATATGCCGGATCAGCAGTAGCTGAAAGTAGAAAGTTAGAGCAACCCATTGAAAAATAGGTACTTTGACTTTCAACTTTCATTCTTTTAACTCGATATGGTGTTAGACTGTAAATATTGAGCGCAAAATGGGGGCGGACATTTCGAATTGGAGTGATAATGATAAATATACGATTAATACTGACTTGCATTGTGTGTACACCGTTTGTAGTCCATGCACAGGAAACGTTGACTACACAAAAGGAAAGGCTGAGTTACACCATCGGAGTCAGTATCGCGGAACGTGTTCGGCAGAATATGGACCTCGATGTAGATGCTTTGACACAGGCGATACGGGATGTTCTCACCGGCAACGAGTTAAAACTAACCCCGGAGCAAATGCAGGCCGCTATGAACGAAGAACGTAAGAAGCTGGAGGAGATTCAGCTAGCCTTAGCCGCTAAGAACAAGGAAGCTGGAGACCAATTTTTATCGATGAATGGGCAGAAAGAAGGTGTTATCCAAACGGATAGCGGGTTGCAGTATGAGATTATTGAAGAAGGTACGGGCGAAAAGCCTGCGCTGACCGACACAGTAGTGGTGCACTATCGAGGCACACTAATTGACGGTACTGAATTTGACAGTTCCTATCGGCGAAACACCCCGGCTACGTTTCAGGTTAATGGGGTGATACAAGGGTGGCAGGAAGGCTTGCAATTGATGCCGGCCGGATCGAAATGGAAACTGTATGTACCGAGTCACCTCGCCTATGGCGAGCAGGGCGCAGGCGGCAGCATTGGCCCCAACGAGACATTGATATTCGAGGTCGAGCTCAGAGAAATTAAATAAATTATATTTATCATTACTTTGTAAAACATTTCCTACAAGTTAATTGAACTACCCGTCGCAACCTACCACCTTAATCGACGGAGCGAACGGTTATACCGAGGGATCTACCTTGTAATTGGGGATTGGCTTATTAAACTGAGTAGTATCGATAACGTTTTACTCGAGCACCCCGTTGCAAATCTCGATTCTACTTTTAACAGTTGTTTTGCTCGCCATTTTGGGACTGAGCGGTTGGATAAAACAACGTAAGCAGTATGCCTCTATGGGCGTTCTGCCACCGTATCGTGTTCGAAAATCGTTTATGAACACCCAGGAATTCGCTTACTACAACGCGCTTAAGCAGGCACTTGGCGATGAATATCAGGTTTACCCTAAAGTTCGCTTACCCCAAATTCTGAGTCATCCCGGTCACGACCCGCAATTTCGTGTGCATTGGACGCGGGTGCAACGCCGTTTTGTCGATTTTCTCGTATGTGACTCGAGCCTAAAGCCAGCCCTGGCCGTGAAGTTTGATCCGTCTGCAAATCGCAGACACAAAAACACGAAAGAAGACGTCCTGGAAGATGCATTAGGTGCAGCCGAACTCCCTTTGCTGAGGGTAATGCCTGCAAACAACTATGATTTGGACGAAATTACGTACAAGATCAAGTTTGCGATGGCGCGACACGAACCTCAGACAACCGCGCTTACTGAACGATCCAATACTTTGAATGATGATTCATTTGCGGATTCAGAGAACAACGACACCGACAGCCGTTTTCTTAGGTTAAGGCGCTGGACTTCTGATCTGTGGATGTCGGCCCGCCGTTCGAATTAAACAATAATTCCCTGCGAAAACCAGTATTACAGTCATTCACTTTTCCGCTTGGGTTGCATTTAGACCCTTGCCGTTACTTCATATTAAGCCCAAGAGAGTCAGGAATTCCTTACGTTAGTAAATATTCTCGCCAAGACGCCAAGCTTGCAAAGACTTGGTCTTTGTCACAGATCGATATACTTTTTTCTTAGTGGGCTTTGCGCCTTTGCGAAAGAAATAACGAGTGTAAAAAATCTACCCCAACGGACAACTTCTTAGGTAGTCACCTCTAAACTAGTAAAGATCCGATCTCTAATCTCTTCCACGCTGCCAATCCCTTCAACGCGTACGTACTTTGGTGCAGAAGGTTCGGCTCCGGCCCGCTCTGAATAGTATTGTATGAGGGGTTTTGTTTGATCATGATATACAGCCAACCGCTGGCGCACGGTGTCTTCTTTGTCATCGTCTCTTTGTATGAGCGGTTCTCCAGTTATGTCGTCCTTGTCTTTTTCTTTAGGCGGATTGAAAACAACATGATAAGTTCGACCAGACGACATGTGCACCCGTCTGCCACTCATTCGTTTAATGATCTCGTCATCAGAAACTGCGATTTCGATTACAAAGTCGACATCGATCCCATCATTCTTCATTGCCTCCGCCTGGGCCAGCGTGCGTGGAAACCCGTCGAATAAATAGCCATTGCTGCAGTCTGGTTGTTGTATTCTTTCTCTGACCAGCCCCATGATGATATCGTCGGAGACAAGTTGACCAGAATCCATTACTTTTTTTGCTTCCAACCCCAAAGGAGTGCCCGCTTTGACAGCACTACGTAACATATCTCCTGTGGAAATTTGTGGAATGTTACACTTTTCTGATATGTATTGAGCCTGAGTGCCTTTGCCGGCACCAGGACCACCGAGCAGTATCAAACGCATAGGACCTCGCTTGGTTATCCCTCCCGGGGTGAGACGAATCCGATAAACGTATTATTTTACATTTTCAGATTTTAAGGCACTTTAACATAGCTTAGTTGCTTCATTTTAGAGATTATTCAATTGTTTTTTCCGTAATATCAGACCCTAGCGATTGCAGACATCTACCCGTGATAGTTCGCTACTGTCACCAATAAAAGTGCTGGCACTGTACGGTTCAAACTAGAATCTCATTCCGGCGTATCTGTAAGGGGAATCAATTGACTCAAGACCCTAGATCCCCACTAAAAGCATGCGGAAATGACGTCTCGAGAATATGGCAAGTTATTTCTCAAACACTACACTAGATTCGGTAGCGGGACTGTAATAAGCGCATTCATCCAAGTAGCTCTTTACTAACTTGAAAGTGGACAATTCTACTGATAGCCAGGATCGTATCGGACGGTTCATGGTTTATGGAGCCTGGATTTTAGCTGCGGCTTTACTCACCTGGGTGTTTTCGGGTGTGCTTGACTGGCAACGAAATCCAAATACTCAAGTTGATACAATCATAACTTCGGACCAGGCCAAAGAAGTTGTGTTAAAACGAAATCGTTTTGGCCATTATGTTGCGACCGGTAAGATAAATGGGCAGTCAGTTGAGTTTTTGCTGGATACCGGCGCCACGCTGGTCTCTGTACCCGTTGCTATTGCCCAACGACTGGAACTGAAACCGGGAGCAAGGAGGCTTGTGCAAACCGCAAATGGACAGATCACAACGTACGCCACAACGCTTGAAAGTGTGACGATTGGCGAAATTGAACTCAAAGATGTCAGAGCAGCGATTAATCCAAATAGTTCAAACAACGCTGTCTTGCTAGGTATGACTTATCTCAAGCATTTGGAGTTAGTTCAACGCGGTGACACACTAACGCTAAGACAAGTGGGAAATAGGTGATTCCCGATTACGGCTTGAACGACCAGATGTGTCAACGTGAGATGTAACTGGTTTCATGTGTGCAACTACATAAAACAAATATCAACTAAGATTTTTTAGCAAGAACGAGAAATAAGATGGCTTGGTGGGGAAAATTGGTGGGGGGTGCGTTTGGCTTTATGCTTGGCGGGCCGTTGGGTGCTGTACTCGGCGCGACGCTTGGGCATCAATTCGATAAAGGATTGGGAAGCTTAGAAGGTGACTTTCTAAAAGTAGGAAGCCAAGAACGCGTACAGGCCGCGTTTTTTACTGCGACTTTTTCCATCATGGGACACCTTGCGAAAGCTGATGGACGTGTATCGGCACACGAAATTGCCCTTGCGGAAAACCTTATGGGTCAGATGCAGTTGAATAGGGATCAACGCAAGGCTGCAATTGAGTTGTTCAACGCGGGAAAAAAATCCGATTTCCCTCTAGAGGACGCCATTGCGCAACTGAAAGCGGAATGCCATTACCGCACTACGTTGCTGCAAATGTTTCTCGAAATTCAGGTGCAAGCGGCACTTGCCGACGGCCAGATACAGGGGCCGGAAAAAGCAATGCTCGACAAAATAGCTACGCAACTCGGGTTCCCTCCAAACTACATCACGGAAGTCCTGCGGTTTATTCGCGGAACGGCCCATGAAAGGGTCAACCGTGAGAGAAAACGAGGACTCAGTTTAGAAGACGCTTACGATATCATCGGAGTCAAGAGATCCGCCAATGATGCAGAGGTAAAAAGAGCTTATCGACGTTTGATGAATCAACATCACCCGGATAAGTTGGTAGCAAAAGGACTGCCTGATGAAATGATGAAAATCGCAACGGAAAAGACTCAGCAGATACAAAAAGCCTACGATCGGATTAGGGGAAGCAGAGCGGCCTAGCCGCTCGCTAACCCTGATCAAATGTGAAGGTTCCTAGCTTTGCATCAGGATCCAAAGGTGAGGGCTAATCTGTTCCGCGGAAAATCCCTGTAGCGTTCGTACCACTGTAGTTGCTGTCGAAGCGCGGCGCTTCGCGCCTCGTAATTAGGGTAGGCATACCCGCTACTCGTTTCTAGCCACCAGCTACTGGTTTACATATTGACTGTGATGCGGACGCGAGATACTGTCATCGACAGTGTATGGATCTCGGTGGCTCATATGAGGCTCTTAGTTGTTCTTATTATGGGTGTGATGGTGAGTCTGTGTTCGCTTGTGCAAGCCCAACAAACAGCCCCTGCGCCAATGACCGTCAAGGACTTGAGAGACCAGGGCTGGCAGGTAAAAGAGATGCATAGCCGTAACGAGACCCGGCCCGGTTTACCGCCTTATGAAAACCTAGATCGGGTGGTATCGATTACAACCTACGTGCTGGTACGCGGTAATGACACCATTATCTGTGAAATTATCTACGATAGTCAGCAAGACAGTTTGCAGGAACATTGTGAACAAGACGGTTAGTAACTCATGATGGCACCGATTGATTACGATGAACTTGTAACGCGGTTTGCCGAATTCGGGTATTTTTTTCCTCTGACTGCCATGAGCGCAACAAAGGCGCTTTCTTATCGCGTTGAACTTGAGTCATTGGAGCAACAAATCCGGGGCGGTCAATTGGGTAACAAAACCCAACTTAACTACCCCCACGTCATATTTCGTTTTGCCGATGCCATCGTCCGCACACCCCGAATCTTGGATGCTGTGGAGGCCATATTAGGTCCTGACATTATGGTCTGGGGATCGACTTTCTTCATCAAAGAACCCCGAAGTGACAGTTATGTAAGCTGGCACCAGGATCTGCGCTACTGGGGACTCGATGGTGACGCGGTGGTGAGCGTTTGGATCGCGTTGAGCTCTGTAAATAGGGCAAACGGATGCATGCGGTTTGTCCCTGAGTCTCACAAAGGGGGGCTCGTCGACCACGATGACACTTTCAACGCTTCGAACTTCCTTACCCGCGGCCAAGAAGCTGCTGTAACGATCGATGAAAGTAAGGTCATCCACGTCGAACTCGCACCCGGCCAGGCCTCGTTTCACCATGGCAGGTTGTTACACGCATCGGCACCGAATCGGTCTGATGACCGCCGAATAGGCTTGGTAGTGAACTATATTGCACCCCATGTGCGTCAAACCATCGCGAAGAAGGATTATGCAATGCTGGTACGGGGTGAGGACAGGTTCGGACACTTTGAGCATGTGTCTTCCCCACTCTGTGACTTGGCAACTGAAGCCATCGCTCAACACCAGGAAATACTCAATGCCCAAAACGAAGCAATGTATGATGGTGTTCAGCAGAACCAGTAGCCTCGCCGTAATCTAATACACGCCTAGCTACTAGGCACTCGCCACTCGTTACCATTTTTATTTGACCGATGTCACTACTTCCTATAGTTTGCGCGGCAATTTAACTGATATAGGTGTGGTTAATATGACAATGGCCATACAGGTGCATCAAGTGGGTGGGCCCGAACAAATGAAATGGGAGCAAGTCAGTATGGGCTCGCCTGGGCAAGGAGAAATACTCATTGAGCAAACTGCTGTAGGTTTGAACTTCATCGATGTGTATCACCGTACCGGCCTTTATCCGCCGCACACCAGTCCATTTAGCCCCGGTATGGAGGCAGCAGGCCACGTCATATCGATTGGTTCTGGTGTCACAGATCTCAAAGAAGGGGACCGCGTCGCCTATGCGTCCCTGCCGGTAGGTGCTTACACAGAGCAAAGAATCATGCCGGCTGATCGAGTGGTGAAGATACCGGATGGAATAGATGATCAAACGGCGGCCGCGATGATGCTAAAGGGAATGACTGCACACTATTTATTGCGCCGATGCTATGCGGTTCAGCCGGGCGACACCATATTGTTCCACGCCGCTGCGGGTGGCGTGGGTTTGATTGCCTGTCAATGGGCCAAACATCTGGGTGCTACAGTGATCGGCACGGTTGGGAATCCGGACAAGGCCGCGTTGGCCAAGGCCCATGGTTGTGACTACCCGATCTTATATAAGGAGCAGGACTTCCTTGAAGAAGTCAGAAGAATTACTGATGGAGCCATGTTACCGGTGGTGTACGATTCTATTGGTCGAGATACTTTTGATCGATCGCTGGATTGTTTACGTCCTTTGGGCACAATGGTTCTATTTGGTCAATCATCGGGTAAGGTACCGCCGCTCGATGTCGGGGTGCTGGCCGCTAAAGGCTCACTGTTTCTCACCCGGCCGACACTCATGACCTATACAGCCCAGCACGAAGACCTGGTTACAGCTGCTGGAGAGCTGTTTGATGTGGTGGCGCAAGGGGTGGTGAAAATCAATGTGCATCAAACCTATGCGCTAAAGGATGCTGGTCAAGCGCATATTGATTTGGAAGCGCGGAAGACCGTGGGTTCAACCGTATTGCTGCCTTAGCAGGAGGCAAGTGATTTTTGTCCCGGCTTATGTTACGCCAGCTGCACAGGAGCGGGCGGCTCCCAGTTGTCCTGTCGATGCTCCGCTACAACCGTCGTATATAATCCTCCACGAACGTTAAATTTTGCGGTGAGACGGAGATATCGCGGCGCCAGATTTGCGACTAAGTCCTCGACAATCTGATTGGTAACGGCCTCGTGGTATGCCCCCTGATCACGATAGCTCCAGATGTAGAGTTTGAGGGACTTCAATTCAACACAGAACTGGTCGGGAATATACTCCAGATAGAGGGTGCCGAAATCAGGTTGTCCGGTAACGGGACACAAACAGGTAAACTCCGGGATTTCTATGCGGACGGTATAATCACGTTGTGGATTGGGATTATCAAAAACTTCCAATTCCCGGCTCGGCTGCATGGGCATTTGGCTTTCCTTGTGGTAATTTTCGGCCCGGATTTTATCGGAACCGATACTCTACAAACAGGTTTTAAGATCAACACCCATATCATAACCCTTCAGTGTAGTTATTTGAGGCAAACAATCGGGATGACTCTAGTCGACATCACGCCGTTCGATGCATCTTAAGCATATCAAGCTTGCGGGCTTTAAATCCTTTGTAGATCCTACTACGGTTTCCGTACCGTCTAAGGTAGTCGGCGTGGTAGGCCCCAATGGTTGTGGCAAGTCCAATGTTATTGACGCTGTACGTTGGGTAATGGGCGAATCTTCTGCGAAAACGCTGCGTGGCGACAGCATGGCAGATGTCATATTTAATGGATCGAGCGCGCGTAAACCCGTCGGTAAAGCCATGGTCGAGCTCGTATTTGACAACAGTCAAGGTAAAGCCCCCGGACCTTACGCCAAATACAACGAGATCGCGATCCGGAGAGAGTTATCACGCGATGGCCAATCGAACTATTTCATTAATAAAGTTAGGTGCCGGCGACGCGACATCACAGATATCTTTCTGGGTACCGGATTGGGACCTCGCTCTTACTCTATCATCGAACAGGGTATGGTCGGACGGATTATCGAAGCCAGACCCGAAGAACTCCGTGCTCTGATAGAGGAAGCAGCTGGCGTATCAAAGTACAAAGACCGTCGAAGGGAAACTGAAACTCGGATCCGCCACACCAAAGAGAATCTTGATCGGGTCGCCGATATCCGCAGCGAGCTAGAAACGCAACTGAGAAGGCTGAAACGACAGTCCAGCGCTGCCGAGCGATACAAAAAGTTAAAGATCGAGGAACGATTGCTGCGTGCCCAGCTCATGAGCTTACGTTGGCGAAATTTGGATGCCGAAGCTGGTGAGCAAGATAGAAAGTTGGCAAGTCTGCAGAATGCGCTGGACGCAAAACTCGCGGAACAAAGAGCCGACGAAAAAATCATCGAACAATTACGTCAAAAGCAAAGCCAGACAAATGAACAGTTCAATAAAGTGCAAGCCGAGTTTTATGAAGTCGGCGGGGAGATTGCGAGTGTAGAACAAGAGATCGAGCACGCTCGGCAAACTCGTACGCAGCAACAGCAAGAATTCGAGCGCGTGGCCGACTCATATAAAGAAACTTCACAGCATTTGGAGTCTGATAGACGGCGCCTCAAAGACATAGAGCAGAAGCGAGGTCAGATTGCCCCTGGGCTGGAGTCGGCAAAAGAGTTGCTTGCCAGCGTGTTGGAGGAACAACAAGAAACGGAGAAAGAGCTCAACGAGTGGCAAACACAGTGGGAGCGGTTCAGTAGCCAATCGGCCAAACCCGAACAGGAGAAGCAGGTTCAACGGACGCGAATCGAAGAGCACGAGTCGCAACTGGCAAACATGAAGAGCCGGGAAGATCGCTTGCAGGAAACACTTGAAAAACTCGAGGCACAAGTTGACAACGAAACACTAAAACAGCTCCGGGCGGAGGCTCGAGAGCACGACGAACTGTGCGAAAAAATTGCAAAGCAGGTCGACGACCTGGATAGAAGAATTGGGGAGACTCGCAATATCGTTGAGGAAATCAGTGAGCAGGAAAACGAAGCACGAGATCAATATCATGCACTAACTGCGAGACTGAGTTCTTTAAAAGAGCTTCAAGCTGCGGCGTTGGGACAACACGACGCTAAACTGATCGAGTGGATGTCTGTATCCGGGCTGGACGAAGCACAACGATTAGCCACCGAGCTCGTGGTTGAATCGGGATGGGAGCGAGCCGTAGATCGCGTGTTGGGTGCTCGAAGCGGTGCAATTTGCGTCAAAGATTTGGATTCTATTTCAGTGACGGAAGCTACCGAGGTGGATGCATACCTGATCGAACACTCTTCCAATTCGCCAACAAAGAACGACCGACCGAGTTTGGCTGACAAAGTTAATTGCAAATCGATCGACTTAAGTAACTGGCTGTCGGACGTTTATATCGCAAACGACTATGATTCAGCACTGAGTATGCGTCATTCGCTTGGGGCTCATGAATCCGTCGTGACTGCAGATGGGATTTGGGTTGGTAATAACTGGGTGGCGTTGGCGAATCGATCAGATTCAAACGCGGGTATATTGGCCAGGGAAAAGGCAATCGAGGGGTTGGAACAAGAGCTAGAGCAGTCATCAGACGCATTGAGTGAGTTGACAAGGCGACTGGAAGGGGAGCAGGAGAAGCTGGTCGCTTTAGAGGAAGAGCACGCGGATCAACGCAGATCATTGACCAGTGAAACCAAACTTCGCGCCGAGATCCACAACCGGTTGGGACGCATGGAGGCGAGAGCTTTAGAGTTGACTACGCGTAGAGAGCAAGTTGAATCTGAATTGAAAGAGCTGCGCGACCAGATTCAGCAGACTTTCGATACGCTAACCAACGCACAAGGTATGTTGCGTGGTGCGGAACTGGCTACTGAGGATTTTGCACAGTTACAAGGTGAGCTAACAGCGGCTCGGGATCAATTCAAGGAGCAGTTGCATATAAATAACGCGAAAGCTGTGCAGGCCCGGGAAGCATTGCATACAGTACAAGCCGAAAATCAGCGACTAGAAACCGAATGGTCGGCAATCAAAGAGAACATTCAGCGCTTAGAAAATCAATATGCCGGTATTGTGGAGAGGCGACAACAGCTGACATCTATATTAAGTCAGGATGAGGAGCCGGCCACGGATCTTAAAAGCCGCTTGGAGGATCTGCTGGGACAACGCGTGTCCGTGGAACAGCGATTGACTGCCGCGCGTACCGAGGTCGAGAGGCTCGATGAGTCGATAAGAGAGACCGAACAGAAGCGTGTTACACATGAGCAAGACGCGCAGAGTGTGCGCGGTGAAATTGAAACCGAACGTGTCGCGAGGCAGGAAGTGGTTGTCAGGCGGGATACCCTGGGCGAGCAAATTTCCGAAGTGGGACACGATCCTAGGCAGTTGTTGCAGGAGATGCCTGAGGATGCTGAAGAAGCCGACTGGCAAGAATCGGTAGACAAAATAACAAAAAGAATCGATCGAATCGGGCCAGTAAACTTGGTGGCTATTGAGGAGTACGAAGAACAGGCCGAAAGAAAAGTATACCTTGACAAACAACATGCAGATTTGTCAGAAGCCCTGGCCACTTTGGAATCGGTGATTCAGAAGATAGACCGAGAAACCAAGGTGAGATTCAAGGAAACATTCGAAAACCTGAATGTTCGCTTTCAGCAGTTCTTCCCTAGACTCTTCGGCGGCGGCAGCGCATATCTCGAATTGACTGGCACCGACCTTTTGGAAACCGGGGTAGCGGTCATGGCCCGGCCACCCGGAAAACGGAACAGTACAATACATTTACTATCCGGTGGTGAAAAAGCATTGACGGCCGTGGCACTATTGTTTGCCTTCTTTGATTTGAATCCAGCTCCTTTTTGTATCCTTGACGAGGTGGATGCGCCACTGGACGATGCAAACGTTGAACGTTACACGGAATTGCTCAATACGCTGTCAGATCGAACTCAACTCATTTTCATTACCCACAACAAGATAACCATGGAAAGTGCACACATCTTAATTGGCGTTACAATGATGGAGCCCGGGGTGTCTCGCCTGGTATCGGTTGACGTGGAAGAAGCGGTACAGATGGCTGCACAATGATAGAGCTGCAAACAGCGTTGCTTATTGCGGGTATCGTAGTTTTCGTTGTGGTTGCAGTGGTTTCCTATGATCGATATAAATCGAGTCGGAAGAAGAATGAGGTGAGTGAAAAAGATGTTGATGAAAGCAACTCCATTATTCACCCACGGCGACAGCGACCCTCTTTTTTCGATAGGCAACCTTTTTGGTCATCGTCTCCGACCGGCCGGGTAGAACCTCAAATCGAATCAGTCTCCGGAGAAGAAGAGCAGCCGGAAAGCGAAGAGAAAGTGGAGGATGTACAGATCGGCGACAGCGAGACTATACGGGAAAGAATGGATACAGCTCAGCAACCGGCGCAAGACACTTCCCTAGCCACAGAAGTTGATGGCGGTGGTTTAAGGCAAGAGGAACCTGATCTCGAAGATGAGCTGCCGATAGAACTGGTGGCACGTATTCCAGGTGAAAATGTCATAAATCGGGACACCGTGCTTGGAATATATCGACAATTTGAGTTTGATATAAAAAAGCAACACAAAATATTTGGCTTACTGCATCCGGAAAAAAAGTGGTGCAATCTGGAAAGGCAACCTGAATCCGCTCAATTCACGGATGTGGGTATCGCAGTACAACTGGCTGATCGATCAGGTGCCATCACGGAAAGTGAGCTGAACCACTTTTCGCAAATGGTTTTACGCTTTGCCGAGGTTTTCGGCAGGCGCTTCAAATTCTCCATCTCCTTAAACGATGCGCTTGAACACGCGCGCAAACTGGATGAGTTTTGTAAAAACTATGACGCGGTAGCAATCTTGAACATAGTTGGAAGAAATGGAGATTTGAAAGGGTCAGATATACATCGGTGCGCCAGGGACATGGGCTTACTTTTTACCCAACGTTCGATATATGAAAAACGTCGCCCCAATGTACATGGTGGGGAGTTGCACTATAGTTTGGCGAGTTTACAGAAAAATGGGGAGTTGCCTAGTAACTCGGGATTTACGACGAGCGGCATCACCCTTTTCATGAATATTCCACGCTCGGAAAACCCACCGCAAATCTTCAACGAAATGGTTGCCGATGCAAAAGAACTATGTGAACGGCTGGATGGAAAGCTGGTCGACCACAACCTCAGAGGCATGACCCAAAAAGGCCTCAAGCGCATAGGTCAACAAATACGGCAGATAGCACAAGAAATGGAAAGCAAAGGAGTGCAGCCGGGAAGTGAAAAAACGTTACGTCTTTTTTAACCCGTATATTGCATCAGAGCCCTGAATGCTGGCCCCGGCCAGAGTCATTGCGAGGCCGTATCAGCGGCTGCGGCAATCCAGGTAGCTAAAAAATGAAAGTTGAAAGAACCTGTTTTCCGAATAAATGTTTTAGGTTTCAATATTTCACTTTTTACTTTGAACTTTGCACTTTTAACTCGTTTGCTCGGTGCGATATGCGGGTTAACTGTCTTTTGGTACTACCGAACCACTACTCGTGACCGTTCCCCCGTCGACAGTCAGACGGGCCGCCCAATTGCGTGCCTCCCTGACCGAACACAACTACCGATACTATGTTTTAGACCAGCCCAGTATCAGTGATGCAGAGTACGACCGCCTGTTTCGAGAATTACAGCAGCTAGAGGAAAAATACCCGGAGCTGATCAGCCCCGAATCACCTACGCAAAGAATTGGCGCGGCGCCGTTAAAGGATTTTGCTCCAGTCAAGCATGAAATACAGATGCTGTCTTTGTCGAATGCTTTTGATGAGTCAGAAGTGTTTGCCTTCGATAGACGTGTGCGCGAACGTGTAGGAAAAGAGTCCATGGAATATGTGGCTGAACCGAAGCTGGATGGGGTGGCAGTGAGCCTGTTATATCAAGACGGGGTTCTAATCAGGGGGGCTACCCGAGGTGACGGGGATACAGGTGAAGACATTACCCAGAATCTGAGAACAGTTAAGACGATACCTCTAAGGTTGCATGGCTCGGATTATCCTGAGGTTTTGGAAGTGCGTGGAGAAGTATTCTTGTCGCATGCTGGGTTCAACAGTATGAACGAAGAGCAACGCAGCCAGGGTGCAAAACTTTTTGTGAACCCCCGTAACGCTGCCGCAGGCAGTCTGCGACAATTGGACTCGACGTTGACCGCGAGACGGCCGCTGGAGATCTT
>JASJAT010000203.1 GCA_030066885.1 Arenicellales bacterium
CCGCAGCGGTATAGATTATCCGAATAGAGCAAGCGAAATAGGATTTAATCTGGCCAAATGGGAGCGATAAACAATACAAATATGGGATAACCCACAACTATTGCAATTACGATTGCAATAATTAAACAACCAAGTTTATTACCTGCCCACTCCCAATCGTGGAGTTCCACCTCGTCTTCTTTAGTAGCCGTTGTTGGTCTAGTTTTGTTCCTCACCCAGCCCCAAAGCGCTATGAGTAGTGCTAGGAGAAGAACTAAACCTAATACTAATTCCATAATGCCAGCCTACGTTTATGACCGCAGGAAAGTATTGATGTGAGTCAATCTCACCCATTTGGTTGAAGAAATAAACTTACTATCGCGATAAACAACATACCTAAACAATTTTCCAGGAGTACGAATGTGGACAGGAACATGGAAAGACCGATCCATCACATAGAGGAGATGGTTGAAATTCGTCGAGATATGATTAAGGATTTAGAAAGAAATCGGTATAAGTGGGCTAAGAAAGAGATAGAATCGGAAGCGAACATTGAAGCTATTGAGTTAGCTATCGAGGGATAAGATACATTGGAATGCCAGATACAGGATGTAGTGGCTAAGAGGCATTGGATAGAGTTCAGTTCGTTAGCCGCGAACTAGGATATTAAAACGATTTTCCTTTTACTACCTTTGGATGTAATTTCATAAGGATTTATTCCTTCCAAGCAACCGACATTCACAACGTAAGTATTTTCTCCCTCATATCGAGAATGGAAATAAACGAATATTCCACAGCGCCTACAGAAGTAATGGGTTACGGTCATGGTATTGAATCTGTACTCGTTGAGAAACTGCATTCTGTCTGCTTGCTTGGATTGCAGACAAGCGGCGTTGTTGTCATAAGACCGACGCTTGAACTAGGTCCTGGATATCCAGACCACCCGCCCAGTAGCTCGCTACATTAACGACCCTCTCGTCTACCTCGCGCTGTGCCTCGTGTGTCTGGTCGAGTGCCATCAGCGAGATAACAAGGCCCGCTCGGCTCATGACCCAGTCCGACCGCCGCGCGAGTATGCGCCGTACGAGCGCTGAAAATCATGGCGAATAGCCGGGTGATCCAGTCACATATGATGATTCCCTAGGTCTAGAGATGGCGGAAGGGGTTTCGCCGAACTGGCGTTTGTATTCTCGGCTGAACTGCGCCGGACTGTTGTAACCGACCAGGTAACCGGCCTCGCTGACATTCATCCCTTCCAGCAGGTAAGTATGTGCAGTGTTGAGGCGGATCAGCTTGGTGTACTGTAGCGGCGATAGGTGCATGACTTCCTTGAATTTCTTGTGGAAGCCGGATGGACTCATGTTGACCATCGAAGCCAGCTCTTCGACGGATAGGTTTTTCGCCAGGTTTTCATGCAGGTATTCCACCACCCGCGAGATCTGCTGGATCTGACCCTGCTGGCGCAGCGACACGCGCAGTGAGCCACCCTGTTCCTCGGTAAGGATGCGGAAATAGATTTCGTCGATGATCGCCTCACCGATCACCGCCGTTTCTGCCGGGTCGTCGAGGGTCTTGAGCAGACGGATCACCGCGTCGAGTAGCCTGGAATTGGTCGGCGCGGAAAAGATCCCGCTCGTTCTTACTTCCTCCCTCGAAACCTGGCCGTAATCGACGTTGTCGATCCGGTGCAGCAGTTTGGCCAAACGATACCGGTCCAGAACAATACCGACCGCGAGCATCGGGTTGTTCTCGTCGACGTCGAACATTTCGCACTTCATGACCATCGGCATGAACAATGCAAACAGGGTGCCGGCGTTGACCTGGTAACGCACACCTTCGAGGTACAGGTGCTTGGAACCGGATGCCGCAATGATCAGTGCCGGCTCGTAGGTGACCGACTCAAGGTCCCTGGAGCGCGACTCCCTGAACAGGCGCAGGTGCTTGAGCGGTGTCCGGTGCAGACCGTTGCCCGGTACGTTTTTCTCAATCAGGGCGGCCAGTTGTGCGAGTTTGTCGGTGAGTTCAGGCATGTCGTCTCAGATCAGAAAGTGTAAACAAACGATAACAAAAACCCGAATAAATGAAACCCGTTGCTCGTCAGGTTTGCAGTTTTGTGCAAGTTTTCTGTCGGAATAGGTATTAATCACGCGAGTCTGACGGACCTATAGTTGTACGTAATCATCCCGCCAACGAACTATGAGGGAAGGAGTAGGGCTATGCGCTATCAACTGAATGTCAACGGATCAACTCGCGAAGTCGACGCGGAACCCGGCACACCGTTGTTGTGGGTGCTTCGCGACGAACTGGGTCTGACGGGCACCAAGTACAGCTGCGGGGTGGCTTCCTGCGGCGCCTGCACCGTGCACCTCGACGGCGCGCCGATCAGGTCCTGTTCGCTCCCCGTCGACAGCGCATCGGCCAAGAGTATTATGACAATCGAGGGTATCAACGGGCCGATCGCCGATGCGGTACAGCAGGCCTGGCGCGACCGGGACGTTGTACAGTGCGGCTACTGCCAGTCTGGACAGATCATGGCGGCTGTCGGGTTGCTTGAAGGCAATCCGTCGCCAAACGACGCAGAAATCGACACGGCCATGGCCGGCATCGTCTGCCGCTGTGCGACCTATGTGCGCGTCCGCGATGCGATCAAACTGGCGTCGCGCAATCTGGAGGTATGACATGAGCGTACAGATCTCCCGCAGAAGTTTTCTGAAGACCGGCGCCGCCGGGGTCGCAGCGTTGGTTGTCGGTATCGACGCACGTGGCGCGCTCGCCGCTGGCCATCAAGAAACCGTCGTCAATCCTTTCGTGCGCATCGACCGCGACGGTACGGTCACGGTCATTGCCAAGCATTTCGAGATGGGACAGGGTACGAGTACAGGCCTGACGACCCTGGTTGCCGAAGAACTCGATGCCGACTGGAATCATGTGAAAGTCGAGTTTGCGCCGGCAGACCAGGATAAATACAAGAACCTGTTCTGGGGCGTGCAGAGCACCGGAGGATCTACCGCGATCGCCAACTCTTTTATGCAGTACCGGAAAGCCGGCGCTGCCGCGCGTGAATTGCTGGTACAGGCCGCAGCGCAAAAGTGGGGTGTGGGAGAGGAAGACATCGTCGTCTCGAACGGCATCCTGACAGCCGGCTCGAAGCAGGGCCACTTCGGTGATTTCATCGCCGAGGCGGTGAAACTGACCCCATCCGGGGAGCCGGAATTGAAATCTCCGGATCAGTTCAAGCTGATCGGCAAGCTCGAACTGCCGCGCAAGGACAGCGTATCCAAAACCGACGGCAGTGCGGTGTTCGCGATGGACGTCAAGCTGCCGGGCATGGTGTACGCGGCGATCCTGCGCAGCCCGCGCTTCGGCGGTACGCTCACGTCCTTTGACGCCGGTTCGGCGCAGAACGTCGCTGGATTCATCGACGCCAAAGCATTGCCTAACCAGGCCGGAGTCGTCGCGTTCGCGAAAAACACCTGGGCGGCGCTGCAGGCGCGCAATGCACTCTCCGCCGAATGGGATTTCAGCAAGGCGGAATCGCGCAGCACCTCCGAGATGATCGACGCGCACCGCGAGCTAGCGGCATCTCCGGAGTACAATGTGCGCGAGACCGGCCGTGACGAGGCCCAGTCGGCGATCGGCAAGGCCTCGAAGACCATCGAGGCCGAGTTCCTGTTCCCGTTTCTCGCCCACGCACCGATGGAGCCGCTCAACTGTGTCATCGAGCCCACCGAAAACGGGGTCAGATTCCACGATGGATGCCAGGGGCCCAGTACCGTGCAATTTGTTGCCAGTCACGTTTTAGGTCTGAAACCAGAGCAGATAGAGATCAACACGGTTTACGCCGGCGGTTCATTCGGCCGCCGCGGGACGCCGACTGCGGATTATCAGGTGGAGGCGGCGCTGGCGTTCGCGTTGCTCGGTAAAAAAACCCCGGTCAAACTGGTCTGGAGCCGGGAGGATGATATCCGAGGCGGTTACTACCGCCCCATGGCGCTGCATAAGGCGCAAATCGGCTTGGACGACGACGGCAACATCCTCGGCTGGGATCACCAGATCGCGACCAAGTCGATTACGAAGGGCACCCCGATAGAATCCCTCACCGTCAAGGACGGCGTTGACCACCTTTCCGTCGAAGGCGCTGAGGACACGCTGTACAACCTGCCGAACCTGGCGGTTGGACTCAGCGATTTCAAATCGGTAATGCCGACACTGTGGTGGCGCTCGGTCGGCCACACCCATTCTGGATTCGTGATGGAAAGCCTCATCGACATGGTGGCACACGAAACAGGAAAAGATCCGGTGGAGTTGCGCCTGTCGCTGCTCGATCACGGCGATGCCAGGCAAAAACGCATGACCGGCGTCATCGAGGCAGTCCGCGACCTTGCCGGCTGGAAAAAGGGTGACAAGCGGGGATTCGCCGCGCATTTTTCCTTCAACACCTGGGTCGCAGCGGTGGCCGATGTCGCGGTGTTCGGTAAACGCTTTCACGTCAACAAGCTGTATATCGCGGTCGATTGTGGTATCGCGGTCAACCCCGACGTCATCCGTGCTCAGATGGAGGGCGGCGTCGGATTTGCGCTCGGCGCGGTCATGCGCAACGAGATCACCTTTAAAAATGGCGAGGTCATCCAGTCCAATTTCCCCGAATACCAGCCATTGCGCATGACTGACATGCCGGAAGTCGAGGTCACCATCGTCACTTCGACCGAATCGCCGAGCGGTGTCGGCGAACCAGGGGTACCGCCCACCGGTCCAGCGGTGGCCAACGCGATCTTCGCACAGACCGGCGACCGTATCACAGAACTACCGATGACACGGGCCGGTTATCAACCTGTGTGAGGAGAACGCCATGAGCAATCAATTAAGCGCACTGCTTGCAGCCTGGAAAAAGGACCCGGATCAGAGCTGGGTGCTCGGCACCGTCTATCGCACCGAAGGTTCGGCTTATCGAAAAGCGGGCGCAATGACGCTGATCAACGGTCTCGGCCAGCAATTTGGGCTGTTAAGCGGTGGTTGTCTCGAAGCCGATGTGATTCGTCATGCACACAGGTCGATGCGGGATGGTCAATCCCGCCTGTTAAGCTACGACGACAGTGCTGAGGACGACTGGACTTTTCAGCTCGGTATTGGCTGCGGCGGTAAGGTGGACATCATGCTGCAGCCTTTGAGCAGAGAGAACGACCTGGATCTGGGTAAAATGGTCGCAGCGCTTGAACAGCGGGATTCGGGGAGATATCACCAGAAAATCGGGGCAACACAGGCATTTTTTAAATCCGAGGAAGGCTGCAAACCAGCCAGCAGTGTGATCGAAACACGCGTAGATGGTGACTGGCTTGTCACACCCATTTGCCCGGAGCCCCACCTGCTGGTGGTGGGTGGCGGAGTTGATGCGCGCCCCGTGGTTTCCATAGCGGGAGAGTTGGGCTGGCGGATCACGCTGGTCGATCCGCGGCCGACCAATGCGTGCACGGAGCACTTTGCGGCGGCGGACACCATCCTAAGGCAGTTGGACGAAAATTTGACCGTCTACATCCGAGAGCGCAGGGTCGATGCGGCGGTCATCATGTCGCACAACGTCGATATCGATGCGGAGGCAATGCGCTATTGCCAGAATACCGGCCTGCAGCATGTGGCGTTGCTGGGACCGCGCCACCGCTATAAAGAGGTGCTAGAGTGCGCCGGTCTCAGTGAAGGACAGTTGACCTATGCGGTTTCCGCACCTGCGGGTCTGGATATCGGTGGACAACTGCCGGAAAGCATCGCGCTGTCGATCCTGTCGGAGTGCCACGCGGTGCTGCATCGCAGCCAGAGCCAGCCCGATCTACGCTTCGCTGTAGGGTGATGCGCATTGCCGGGCTGTTGATGGCGGCGGGGGCCGGCAGGCGTTTTGCCGGCTGCAAGCAACTGGCTCCTATCAATGGCAAGCCCCTGGTTCGCAATAGCCTAGAACAACTGGCGGCGGTCACTGGAACAGATACCTATACTGTACTGGGCGCATACCGGGAGGAGATACTACCCTCTATCTCTGATCTGACGTCTGTCATCGTTAATGCGGATTGGGAAGAGGGATTAGGCCGCTCCATTGCCATTGGTGTTGAAAAAATCAAGGGATCAAATCGATATGATGCAGTATTGATCGCCCTCGCTGATCAGCATCGACTACGTTACCAGGACTATATGCAGCTCATCAATCGGTTCGATGGACAAAGAGTGGTTGCTGCTAATTATGATGGGTACCCAGGGGTGCCTGCCATCTTTCCAAAGAACCATTTCGATCGTCTATGCGAACTGGAAGGTGATTGCGGTGCTAGAAAGATGCTTGAAAAAATGCAGGCGGAAGTTGAAATGCTTGCTCTTACGGCAGCTTTATATGATATCGATACAACATTCGATTTATGATGTTTAATGTTCTAAGCGGTTGCCCGGAGTCGACCCAACCAGACGTTAGTCAGACTCCCAATTATTGCTTACACTATGCCCCGTGAATTTCGTTCAAAGAAAATTCACGAGCTATGCCTTAGCCAAAGGTACTTGATCAGGGATTTTAGTTCTCAGCCAACCCCTGAAGTTTCAGGGGGGGATCGCAAACACCCGGGTATTCCAGCATCTACTACAGGAGATCTCTATTATGAGTAAGTGGGTTGCGATGCTGAATGAAAGGGCTTCAAAGTGCATCATCAGCTTGATTGTTATGGAATTTACCTACGACTTGAACATTAACTGGAACCTGGGCGGCGGGTACTGGACCCTTGAACGCGGCGTGGATAATGATGACGTTTATAATTCTGCCTGGTTACACTATGCCTTCTTGTCACTGGGCTACCGCTTCTAGAGATTTGAACGATGGATGGCACAACTAGAGATTTATCCATGTTGCCATTGATTTTCGGACTGATCGGTTTTGTTCTACTGGTATCTGCAGTCGCGGCCACAGGTGCGATGTTCAAACCGGGTGCCTGGTACGAAGCGCTGGCTAAGCCGGCCTGGACGCCACCGAACTGGCTGTTCCCGGTCGCCTGGACGCTGCTTTATCTGATGATCGCTGTCGCCGGCTGGCTAGTCTGGCGGGCGGTTGGATTCAGCGGCGCCGGCACGGCTTTCGCGCTGTACTTTTTACAATTGCTGCTGAATGCCGCCTGGTCCTGGCTGTTCTTTGGGTTGCATCGCATGGATCTGGCTTTTGTCGACATAAGCGTGCTCTGGCTCGCCATTGCAGC
>JASJAT010000038.1 GCA_030066885.1 Arenicellales bacterium
TGCGCTGTGGAGCTTCAGTCTGTAGCTGCTGCCACCGAATGTGTTGGTCACGATAATGTCCGAACCAACATCGATGAAGCTTTGGTAGTGCCTGGCGACCCGGTCCGGGTGTTCCACGTTCCAAAGTTCGGGTGCGTCACCGGTTTGAAGACCCAACGCGAACAAGTTGGTCCCCGTGGCGCCATCCGCCAACACCCACGGTTTAGAATCGAGAAGGGTTTGCAGCACCTCGGACATCGAGTAATGAGTTTAAAGATTAAAGTTTAAAGGTCAAAGTTCTTAAAGAAATGCTTAATGTCTCAGTATTGGGACATTGCGACCGATATGAATATGCGTCAATTGCCAGGATGGCGCAAGCAAGAACATACGAGTCGCTCAACGGGCTGCAGCGGGAGATTCAATAGTTAGACTTGTCCATGAGCAACGTAATCTAACAGAAACTTATTTGACAGGGATTTATTAGGACAAAATGAACGAAACTAGAGGTCGGCGACGTGGCGGTGGAAGAGAAGCAAGGCGGCTCTCGCGTGCACAAGCAAGTCGTGTGGAAATCGTCCCTTATATTAAACGCAAGGTTCCAATCTACGAAGTATTGGATGACGAGGGACTGGCTCTAATAGAAAAGAACGCAGACACCATACTGCAAGAAATCGGTATAGACTTCAGGGATGATCCTGAGGCACTGGGGCTATGGAAAGAAGCGGGTGCTGACGTGCAGGGAGAACGTGTTCGATTTGAACCGGGCATGTGCCGATCCCTTATCGAACAATCCGCACCTGCTGAGTTCACCCAGCATGCAAGGAACCCGGCCAAGAATGTAGTCATCGGTGGTGACAACATGGTTTTGGTTCCGGCATATGGTCCCCCGTTCATACGCAATCTCGACGAAGGCAGGCGCTATGCCTCGCTGAAGGACTTTCAGAATTTCGTAAAGCTTGCCTACATGTCACCCGGGCTACACCACTCTGGTGGCACGTTGTGCGAACCGGTTGATGTTCCAGTGAATAAACGCCACCTGGACATGGTTTATAGCCACATGCGTTACAGCGATAAATGCTTCATGGGATCCGTCACCGCGGCTGAGCGGGCAGAAGACACAGTGGAAATGGCCAAGATTTTGTTCGGGGATGGATTTACCGATGCGGAAACAGGACGGGAAAAAACGGTTGCCGTCAGTTTAATTAACGCCAATTCTCCGATGACCTTTGATGCCACCATGCTTTCCGCAGCCGCCGTTTATGCTCGAGCCAATCAGGCCACGGTCATATCTCCGTTCATTTTGGCCGGTGCCATGTCACCGGTCACCATCGCCGGCACAGCCGCACAGATACTGGCTGAGGCCATGGCGGGGATGGCATTCGTGCAGCTGGTCCGACCGGGCGCCCCAGTCGTCTTCGGTACGTTTTCAAGCTCCGTATCCATGCAGTCGGGTGCGCCTACGTTCGGGACGCCAGAACCTTCTTTACTGATGTACGTCACAGCGGCGTTGAGCCGGAGACTCGGTGTCCCGTTTAGAAGTGGCGGTGGGCTCTGCGCCTCCAAAGTTCCGGACGCACAAGCCGCATACGAATCAGCCAACACACTTCAAACCGCGATGTTGGCCGGCGTTAATTTCATGCTGCACACTGCGGGATGGCTCGAAGGCGGGCTGGCGATGGGATATGAGAAGTTCATCATGGATGCGGATCAGGCAGGCATGATACAGCGATTCCTACAGGGGGTGGACTTATCCGAAAATGGACAGGCCTTAGACGCAATTCGGGAAGTTGGGCCCGGCAGTCATTTCCTGGGGTGTGCCCATACCCAGGCCAATTTTGAAACTGCTTTTTACCGGTCCAATATCGCCGACAACAATAGCTTCGAACAGTGGGAGTCTGAGGGGAGTCAGGATGCAGCACAACGCGCTAACAACATCTGGAAGCAGATGCTTAATCAATACGAAGCCCCTCCCTTGGACCCGGCGATAGATGAAGCCCTACTTGCTTTTATGGAGCAGCGTAAGTCGTCCATGCCGGACGCGAATTATTGATATCGCAGTAGCGGATGGCTGGTAATAGTGGCTAGGCCCGCATATTGCAACAAGGTGGGCAATGCTGGGGCATTTGGCAGATTCAATCGTTTCGTTGCGAGCACCCGGACTCAATCCGGGGGATACGGTAATCCAGGAACTAGTCCTCCAGTCTGAATCCGATTTTTAGAGTTACCTGCCAGTATTGGACTTTGCCGTCCTCGATATACCCTCGCGTGCTGACAACTTCGAACCAATGCAGATTCGTAATTGTCTGTGCAGCCTTCGCTATAGCGTTTCGAATCGCATCATCGGTTCCTGTTTTCGAACTTCCAGTTATTTCAATACTCTTGTATGTGTGCTCCACTTTGATCTCCCAAATGAAACAGTGTCGAATTGTTGTTGTGGCCAGACCTTAACATTAGCATATTGGGATATGGGGGCTTCTACTGACTAAGGACTAGAGTAGGAAGGATATGCATCTTCTTAAATTTATAGCTTGTTGCGCACTTTGTATCTCGTTACCGGTGGTTGCAGATGTGACGGTGAGAAACGTGAACTACAAAGGTTGGGCAAGCTCTGTGGAAGTCTCTAACGGGGTGGTGCAATTGGTGGTGGTCCCCACGATCGGTCGCATCATGCATTATGGTTTTGCGGACGATGAAAACATTATTTGGACGAACCCTGAGTTTTACGGTCAAGCTCTAACGGACAAACCCCGCACGAACAAAAATGGAAAGCCTATATGGACTAATTTTGGAGGTGACAAAGTATGGCCTAATCAACAAAGTGAATTTGAGCACATCAACGGTTATTCCTGGCCGCCTGACCACTGGTTCGACGGAGCAAAGCACAAAGTCGAACTGCTCGAGAACGGCGTGGTTATCACTAGCCCCGTCAGCGAATACAATGGTGCGCGTAGTGTGCGTGAAATCAGGATGGCAGCGAAGGGAACGCGGATCCAGATTTTACAAAGGATTGAAAAACTCAAGGTGTCTCGTGTGGAACCGCTTCGATACACGATCTGGAATGTGACCCAAATTACGCCACCCGAACAAGTCCTTTTTTTGCTCAATCCGAACAGTCACCTTGAACTGGGATACAGTGCTTTAGGTGGTAAAAAAAGTACGGTGGCAAAGAACTTTGCCGTCACCGATGGCGTTGGTGTCTTTTTACCCGATGCTGTGGAATGCCAAAAGGCTGGGGCCGATTCAGATCGCTGGCTGGCGGCTATTGTGGGCAATATAGTTATGGCTGAATTCTTTCGACGCGATGTTAACCAAACCTATCCTGATGATGGTTTGAGTGTAGAAGTTTATACTTGCACTGACTACACCGAACTCGAATTGCTAAGCCCTTGGGTCTATCTCGAAGTCGGGCAAGTTCTAGAGCATGCCATTACCTGGGAGTTACATAGACTATCTGATCACCTGGACACTGCCGATCAACGCAGAGCGGCGGCTATAGAATGGCTGATGGGCTCGCAAGAATAGACTCTGACCGTCGCACTCGGGACGACTTGATCGCAGCGAGGGCGCCGCTCCTACATAACAGTAGCGAGTGGCTTGTGTCTAGAAGCTAGTAGAAACAACTAACTGAACCGCACTCGATACTAGTCACTAGCCACAACCTACCGTCAATCGCGTTTATTAAGAGAACATCGTTTGTGGGATAGGCTTTGTACATCCGTCATTCCCGCATGCTTTTAGCGGGAATCCAGTTGCATCGCGGCGCGTGCGCCGTGCCTGCGGTCTTTTAAAAAGTATACTGTCCCCGGTTTATCTTGATGCTTTCCGTTTGCGGAGAAAACGCAACAGAATTAGAAAGACAATGGAGCCGATTAACGCAGCAACAATGTCTTCCAGGCTCACTGAGATATCCCCCAACCCCAAGTCTATTCCAAACAACCGGAACAAGAGGCCACCGATGATGGCTCCAGCCAAACCGATACCCAAATTAGCTGATTTTCCGAAACCTCGCTTTGTGCGTTTGACAATAAGGCCTGCGAGTGAACCCGCTATGGCACCGACGATTAGCCAGACGATGATCTGTGTCAATGTGATTACTCCTTAGATCCCTTTGTTGAGAGCCCGATTAAACCGGGGACAGTATACTTTTTAAATCCACCTGTGGGAGACGCGCCCCCGCGCCGATCGAATCGCGGCGAGGGCGCCGCTCCTACAGTTAAAAAATATATCCCCGGTTTATGACAGGCTGGATAAGCAGATCCTGGGTGTCGCTATTTGTATGATTTTTCTTGAAACGACACCTGTTTATCTCATACTATTACTGTTTGCGACACTAGATGTCGCATTATGAATATATTTTGGGGCCACTTTCAGACTCGGTTTATTCACTGCCAGAGGGGGGAATAAATGTCTGACTCACGTACTGGCGCATTAACGCGCAGCTATGGTTTTTTCTTAGTACCAAACTTCACGTTATTGGCCTTTTCCTCCGCGGTGGAACCACTGCGTATGGCCAACAAATTGAGCAATCAGGAACTCTATCGATGGTTTACCATCAGCATTGATGGAAATCCGGTAGCGTCCAGTAGCGGCATCCGTATTCCGGCGGACCTTACGATGACCGAAAACATACAAGCGGGCGCGATATTTGTGTGTGGCGGTGTCGAAATTCACCGGTCTTACGACCCACAGGTCTTGCCTTGGTTGCGTAAACTCGCCAATCGAAAGATAACTTTAGGTGCTCTGTGTACCGGCAGCTATCTTTTGGCTGAAGCCAAGTTGTTGCAGGGATATCGTTGTACGATTCATTGGGAAAATTTTGCTGGAATCAGAGAGAGGCATCCCGACCTCGTCGTGTCACAGGAACTATTCGAGATCGATCGAGATCGCTATACCTGTGCCGGCGGTATCGCTCCGATGGACATGATGCTGCACCTTATACGAAGACAACACGGTTCAGAGCTCGCGACCGCGGTATCAGAACAGTTTATCTGTGATCGAATTCGCGACAATCACGATCGCCAGCGCGTGCCACTGCGGCATAGGATCGGCACCGGCCAACCTAAGCTGTTGGAAGCCGTGTCCCTAATGGAGGCTAACATCGAAGAACCGATGGCTTTGGACGAGTTATCCCAACACATAGGACTGTCGCGCCGACAACTCGAACGATTGTTTAAGAAATATCTCAACTGCGTGCCTACTCGATATTACCTACAGCTTCGCCTGGAACGGGCACGTCAATTGTTGCTGCAAACTAGCATGCCTATTGTCGACACCGCACTGGCATGCGGCTTTATTTCAGCACCCCATTTCAGTAAGTGTTATCGACTTATATTCGGAGTGCCACCCAGGGAGGAGCGCCGGCGAGCGGCAGCAGGGCAAGTGTAAACCGGGGACAGTATACTTTTTAAACAACAGCCAGTTGCGAACTAACTAGCCTTTCGCACCTGCCGATAAAATCAAAAAAAGCCCTTCTATGCTTAAAAAGTATACTGTCCCCGGTTACCGGCGGGCGCGGCGACGCCGGCTGGATTGGGTGACGCTGCTGCTGGCGGGTTCCATCGGCGGTGGTAGATCGACTTCCTTGGCGAGATTTGGATATTCGTCCGATTGGTGTGGGATCGCCATCGCTTCGACAAAGTGTTCCTGAAAGCGCGGTTCTACTGCTGTCTCCACTTTTTGTACGCGGCGAACTACCTCTTCGATTTCAACACGTGCGTCCCGGTCTAGCAGGGCAATTCGAGCCCCATTACCGGCGGCGTTGCCCACCGATGACACTTGGTCCAATGGGCAATCGGGAATCAGGCCAAGCACCATGGCGTACTTCGGATCGATGTGATTGCCAAACGCCCCCGCCAAGCCAATACGATCGACATAGCGCACCTGCATGTGATCCATCAATAATTTGACGCCAGCGTACAAGGCCGCTTTCGCCAACTGGACCTGCCGCACATCATTCTGCGTGATGTGGATCTTGACGTCACCGTCATACAGAACATATGAAAAGGTCCGACCATCCGAAACAACCCGGTCGCTGCGCTTACACAGTGCGCCGTCTATGGTTCCGTCACTGCGAACGATGCCCGCCAAGTACATAGTGGCGATGACCTCGATAATTCCGGAGCCGCAGATTCCGGTAACGCCTGTCGCTTTGATCGACTCTTCGAAACCCTCTTCATCCGACCATAACTCACTACCGATAATACTGAACCTTGGCTCCAGTGTTGTTGGGTCAATTCGTACCCGCTCTATAGCTCCAGGCGCCGCTCGCTGACCCGAACTGATCTGAGCACCTTCGAACGCAGGACCTGTCGGACTGGAACAGGCTAGTAATCGATTGCGGTTGCCCAATATGATTTCCGCGTTGGTACCGACATCCACCAGCAAGGTCATGGCGTCGTCCTGATAAGGTCGTTCGGATAGTATGACACCGGCAGCGTCAGCGCCGACGTGACCGGCGATACAAGGCAACACATAAGTGCGGGCGTTTCTATTGACCCTAAGATCGATCTCGTTGGCCCATATTGCCACCGCTTCATCCGTCGCCAATGCAAACGGCGCCCCACCCAGTTGGGTCGGATCAATACCGAGCAGCAGATGATGCATCACTGGATTGGCTACAAACGTCAAGTCGAGAATATCGTCAGTCGTTGCATCCACCTCCGTGGTGACTTCGACTAACAGCTCATTGATTGCTTCTCGAACAACCCGGGTCATTTCTACATCCCCTCTTGGATGCATCATTACGTATGAAACCCGGCTCATCAGGTCTTCACCGTAACGTATCTGCGGGTTCATCTTACCGCTCGACGCGACCACCTCTCCGGTTGCCAAATCACACAGATGTATAGCCACGGTTGTAGAACCCACGTCGACCGCGGCTCCCAGAGCACGATCCCGAAACCCCGGCCAAACACATATGATTCGTTCATCGTTGTGAACCGCCACGGTGACTTTCCAATCACCTTCCGCCAACGCAGCTTGTATACCTTGCAACAGACCTAAGTCACCTTGTAGGTCAGTAAGCCCCCACTCGAACTCCAACGCCATTTTCAGTCGGGACAGGTCTCCGGTCGGATCGTGCATATTCGGTTCTTGAACTTCGACGTAATACAGCCGCACAACGGGGTCGAGTTCGATCTCGATAACTTTTGCACCCTTACGGATCACCTGGCGGTGTACCTGGCTCTCTGGTGGAACGTCGACCACTACATCACCCTGTATCCGTGCCTGACACGCCAGCCGGCGCTCACCTAGCGAACCGTGTTCGGACGAGTAGCGCTGCTCTACTGCACCAAAGGCGGATAAATGTTCTTTACGGGAAACGATGCCTTGTTTCGGGAAATCACCCTCACTACACAGGATCTGACAACGACCGCACATGGCGCGGCCGCCGCAGACTGAATCTATGTCCACCCCGAGAGAACGAGCAGCCTGTAATAAAGTTGTACCCCTGGCAAAAGAACCACGTTTACCGCTGGGCAGGAAAACCGCCTTGCAGTCAGTGGTAACCATCAATCTCCCTTAGCCTTGGCTTCCAGCCGAATGTTATGCCCACTTGCCGGGAAAGTGGTCACTCCTGGCTCACCCAACGAGTAATAGTCTCCTTTATCATCAACATAGATCTGCGCTTCCGTTGTAAGCCCGGTCGTTCCGTTGAGGGTACCAGCCAAGATAGTGGTTGTTTCGAGGTTATAGCTCTGCCAGAACAAACTGGAACCGCAACGCTTACAAAACCCCCGCTGGGCCTGTTCGGAGGAATGAAACCAATTTAACTGGTTCTGTGGGTCGTGTATCTTAAGGTCTTGTTTCCACGCCGCCGTTGCCGCCACAAAATGACCTGTCCATTTACGACACTGGTTGCAATGACAGTTGACTACAGAGCGCAGGGGACCATTGACTTGAAAAGTAACCGCTTTACACAGACAACTACCGCTGGCCAGCACGACGACGTCTCCGTAAACGTGAAGGAGCTTCCCCACCGGCAGGGAGTGGTTCGCGGTAACGTCTAATCCAACGCATACAATCCTTATCCTGCCCATTCACCACATCCGCGCCCATGATCGCCTGCACGACTTCCCCGTGCAGCGGATTGGTAATGGCGGAGGTCAGGCCCGCCCCGATTGCCATGCAAAGAAAGGCGCTATTGATTCCGTGTCGATTCGGCAATCCAAAGCTAATATTCGACGCCCCGCAGGTGGTATTGCACTTTAGCTCTTCGCGGATTCGGCGCACCAAAGTGAATACTTGTCTGCCTGCTTGCCCAATCGCTCCAATGGGCATTACCAACGGATCGATAACGACATCGGCAGCTGGAATACCGTGGTCTGCCGCCCGATTTACAATCGTTCGGGCGACTTCGAAACGCACGTCTGGATCTTCGGAAATACCTGTTTCGTCGTTGCATATAGCAACGACGGCAGCCCCGTGCGTAGCGACCAATGGTAAAACCGATTCCAGCCTCTCCTCCTCGCCGGTAACTGAATTCACCAAAGGTTTGCCTTGATACACCTCCAGACCAGCCTTGAGCGCGTCAACAATGGAAGAATCGATAGAAATCGGCACATCGGTAACCGACTGCACGAGCTTGATTGCCCGTGCCAATAGCGCTGGTTCATCTGCCAAAGGGATACCGGCATTGACATCCAGCATGTGTGCACCGCAGCCGACTTGGGCTACCGCGTCAGCCTCGACCCGGCTGAAATCGCCTGCCCGCATTTCTTCAGCCAGGATTTTGCGGCCAGTCGGATTAATTCTCTCACCGATTATGGTAAACGGTCGGTTGAAGCCTATGGCGACCTCTTTAGTGGCGGAACTCACGATGGTATCGGTCATTATAATGCTCGCTTTTCAACTTTAGTTTCTTGGTCCCTGCCGGGATACCACGGTATGCGCCCTGCTAGTACGCCGGACTGCTCAACAATCTCAGCAACACTTTCTTCCTGCCTGTACGCCATGATGTGAGCGCCGGCTACACCTTCTATGTCCTTGATTTGTTGGATTAAATCGATACACAAATTTATACCTTCGGCTTTTTGCTTCTGTGCCCCTTTAAGCCGAGTAATAACTTCGTCAGGAATATGCACCCCCGGAACATGGTCCCGAATCCATGCTGCAGCCCGCGCTGAAGCAAGCGGACCGACGCCAACCAAAATAAAAGCTCGCTCGTGTAAACCCAAATCGCAAGCTTGCTTCATATATTCGCGCAATCGATTGACGTCGAAACAGTATTGCGTTTGTATGAATTGAACCCCTGCCTCAATCTTCTTTTTTAGCCTCGGCACACGGTAATCATAGGGTGGTGCAAAAGGATTCGCAGCAGCCCCAATAAAGACATGAGGTGGGTAGGACAACTCGCGCCCACTCAAGAAACGTGACTCATCACGCATAGTACGTACTGTAGACGCTAACGAGACTGCATCAAGATCGAACACCGGTTTGGCTTCAGGTTGATCCCCCGCCTGTACGCCATCTCCAGTCAGACACAATATATTGGAAACCCCCATCGCTGCTGCGCCAAGAATATCGCCCTGAATCGCGATGCGGTTTCTATCACGACAGGATACTTGCATCACCATGGCGTATCCAATACGGGTCAACAATGAACACACGCCGACGCTGGACATGTGACAATTCGCCCCCGATCCGTCGGTCGCGTTTATCGCATCGACGTAGCCATCGAATATTTTGGCGCGCTGGTAAACGTCTTCCGCGTCAGCGGAATCCGGTGGGGCAATTTCTGCGGTAACCGCGAATTTACCTGCACGCAAAACGCGCTCAAGACGACCTGGCGAAAAGTGCCCGGGTAAAATCGGTAACGAGTATCCGGGTACGGGTTCGTCTTCAAAATGCATCGCAAAGATCCCAATTCAGCCTTAGTTCATCGCGGCGAAGGCGCCGTTATTTGTCCTAGTCTTTGCGGGGGCGCGCCAGCGGCCGCTCCTACCGCTCTTCATGATACTAACTCTGTGCATAGAACTGCCGATCCCGCTTTTCACGTACTACACGCAACCAGGACGAAGAACCTTGCTTGGAATGGTCCACGGGTGGTCTCGCAATTTCAATACCCGACCCTCTGCGCATCAACCGGCTGCCGATTTCCGCTTCAACCCACACACAGCGCATGTCGGGTTTGACTTCACAATTTCCATCCGACAGAACACCACCACACGGACCATTCTGCAGCTGTTTCGGGCAATTCATAGGGCACGACATGCCCGTATCTCCAAGGACACACTTTCCACACATTTGACAGTCGAAAAGAAAGCCTTTGATATTCCGTTCAATGAAAGTAATGGGCTTTTCTACCCGGTCATATCCGATCTTCAACCACAACGGGTGGAGCGCATTGAGGAATCCTTCGAGAAGATCGTACGTACTCTCTAAGAGCCGTGCGTGTCTGACCGACCACCGCCGTGCTGCGTACATTATTCTTCCGCCCCAGTTTGGGATCGGTCGACCCCTTTTGCCCTTATCAACATCTGCAGGCTTTCGTCCGAATATGATTGTTCGATGCGCTCTACCTCGGACTGCACTGCGGCCTCTAAATCACTATCACATTTCACACGTGTACGTCTCCACTCCGCCAAATAGGCGTCGCTACTACCTTTCCCCGCGCGCATAGCGGCTCGGTCCACCGCCTCTTGAAAACGTTGAGAGAGCATTCGCTTAACCGTCTTGCGGCCTTGTTTGGCCATGACCTGAGAAGGTATATCGCGCCACAATACGGTTATTAATTCAGCCAACGGTGACTCCAAGCTGTGCGTAGAGAGATTGCATGGTGAAGACTATAGCCTGCCCTCGAACAAACACGAGACCCAATAACGGGCCTGCTTCTTTGTCTTAACTAACCGGCAGCAGCACGGCGTTCCGCTACCAGGGCCGTCGCTGTTTCAACAGCAACCGCCGCATCCCGGCAATATGCATCCGCACCAATAGCAGTACCGAACTCTTCATTAAGTGGCGCACCCCCGACTAAGATGATGTAGTCATCGCGCATACCCTTTTCTTTTAAAGTATCGATGACGACTTTCATGTACGGCATAGTAGTGGTGAGTAGCGCAGACATGCCTAGGATGTCTGGTTTATGTTCCTCGATAGCCTCCAGATATTTTTCAACGGGATTGTTTATACCGATGTCAATGACCTCAAACCCTGCACCCTCCATCATCATTGAAACCAAGTTCTTTCCAATATCGTGGATGTCTCCTTTAACGGTACCGATTACCATTTTACCGATCTGTTTTGCGCCTGTTTCAGCGAGTAAGGGACGCAGGATTTCCATTCCGCCTTTCATTGCATTCGCCGCGAGCAATACCTCGGGAACGAACAAAATACCGTCTCTGAAATCGATTCCAACAATCCTCATTCCTTCAACCAGTGCGTCGCCGAGCACTTTATCGGGTGCCCAGCCTCGGTCTAAGAGAATATGAGTGCCTTCCTCGATTTCCTCTTTTAAGCCATCGTACAGATCCGCATGCATCTGTTCTGTCAGCTCTTCGTCCGACAGTTCGGACAGGATTATTTCCTCTTCCTCTTCTGGCGTACCGTTGGGTACTTGGTCAGTATCGGCCATGGTCTAATACTCGCTAAAAAACCCGGTTTTACGGCATAAAGCCGCGCAAGATTAGGCTTAGCCTATGGGGTCTGCTGACACACTGGCGACATGTGGTATGCGGAAAACGACATAAACTAGCAGTCGAGTACCTAGTATCTAGTATTTAGCAGCTAGCAACTGTTGCGCATCCATCACTTTAGCATAGGGCATAGCCAATGCTGCCATAAACGCGGCATGCACATCGAATGATTTCACGGTTTCACCTTCAAAAGTAAGATCACGTGTCGCACAAGCGTCTTGCACGACAATACAGTTAAACCCGAAATCAAACGCTGCACGTGTAGTTGCGTCTATACACATATGGCTCATCGCACCACATATGACTAACTCGTCGATTTCTTTTTGCTGCAAGGATTGCAAAAGTTTTGTCTCCCTGAAACTGTTAGGGAAATTTTTTTGAATCACCGGTTCATCAGATTGAGGGGCGACTATTGGATGCGTTTTGACGCCTTCCGTATCCGGTATAAAGAAAGTCGAACCCGGCTGAACGGATAGGTGTTGTATGTGAAAGACATCGAGTTGCTTCTGTCGAAACAATTTCAATAGTTGGCTGGCCTTATCCGCTGCAACCTCCATGCCAACAAGCTCCATGTTTCCCCCGGGGAAATAGTCGTTTTGGATATCTACTAATATCAAAGCTTGATTCATAATCTTGGCTCAGGTTAGGTCGAACTAGAACAAACAAGATGTAAAGTTCAAAGTATAAAGTTTAAAGAAACGAACGGTCGTCTTTTAACTTTATACTTTAAACTTTTAACTATTATTTATACTCCAGCGCACCATCAACCAAATACGTCCATATATATTCCGCAAAACTCCAGCGCACTTGTAAATCATAAACGGAGTTTTCGTCGACACAGTGGAGCAAGATGGTGGCGTGCCCGAAGCAGGTCTGCGCACAGTCGCCCTGTTTAAATACACTCGTGTGTACATCGAATGGCGTACCCTTGCTCAATATCTCCCGTGCTTTGGCTCCGGTAATCCTGATAACCAAATAGTAGTCACTCACGTCGGTTATGGCGACGTGTTGTCCTTGCAACGATTCCTGCAAAGCGACTGTGAGATCTGTCTGCTTATTTTCCCCGCAGTGGATCAGCCATTCGTTCGGTCCCAACCAGAACACGGTGTACTCTTCAGTACTGGTCGTCGTATTTGATACCAGGGGCAACTCCACACCAAGTACCTTCTCAACGGCAACGGTAAACGCAGCGTCTTCCGGATTCCCCCTGACATTTACCTTACCAATATCGTGCCGTTCGCTCAGCTCTATCCCTCCTGCAGGTAAAGGCAACTCGGATAGCGGTGAATATTTTACCGGTTGAAACGCGTCAGCCACGGGCGCGGGCTCCCTCCTTATCATAAAAAACAGGATCAGCGACTGCCGCCTTGACGACGCGGCCATCCATCAGCTTCAGGTTCAACTGCTGACCCATTCTATTTTGACCATCGTAAACCAATGCCATCGCGATTGACCGACCCAGATTGGGACTCATGTAACTTGAAGTCACATGCCCCAACGTGGGCATGGGGGGTCGGTCTTTGACCTCTGCCACGATATGTGTACCTTCAGGCAAAACCACTTGTGGGTCTTCCGTTAACAGTCCGACGAGCTGTTTGCGCCCGGGTTTGGCGGTATCGCTGCGTGAAAGCGAACGGCGTCCGATAAAATCCTCTTTTTTCTTTGAGACAATCCAATCCATGCCCAGATCGAAAGGTGTTACAGATCCATCCGTATCCTGACCTACGATGATGAATCCTTTTTCGGCACGCAATACGTGCATACCCTCCGTGCCGTAGGGACAGATTCCGTGTTTGCGACCGTGTTCGATAAGCTGTTCCCAAACATAGAGACCATAGTGGGCAGGAACATTTATTTCAAAGGCCAGCTCTCCGGTGAAGCTAATCCTAAAAACGCGGGCCGGCACACCCGCCACCGTACACTTCTGCATGGACATAAATGGGAAGTGATCGGAGTCGAGTGGAATATCGGTCAACTCGGATAGTAACTCCCGAGCTGCGGGGCCGTTGATGGCTGCAACCGCCCATTGCTCGGTCACACTGGTACAGTACACCTCCTTTTCCGGCCATTCTGTCTGCAACCACTCCTCCAACCAGGTCAATACCCGAGCGGCGCCGCCCGTAGTGGTGGTCATATGGTAGTGGTTCTCGTCGATGCGGGTCGTGACACCGTCATCAAAAACCATGCCGTGTTCATTGAGCATCAGTCCGTAGCGACAGCGTCCTATTTCCAACTTGCTCCAGGCATTGGTATACACCATGTTCAGCAGCCAGGCACAATCCTTGCCCTGCAGGTCAATCTTACCCAGCGTGCTGGCATCAAGGATTCCAACCTTCTCACGCACCGCTTTGCACTCGCGCTGCACCGCGGCGTCCATATCTTCGCCGCCCTGAGGGAAAAACCGGGGCCGTTTCCAGTCTCCCACATCTTCATAGATTGCCCCGTTTTGGTCGTGCCAAGGATGCATAGGGGTCTTACGTTTCTGCAAAAAAAGGTCTCGCCGATTCTGTCCGACAACGGCACCGAACGTCAGTGGCGTATAGGGAGGTCTAAACGTGGTTGTACCAATAGCCTGCAAAGGTTCTCCCCGAATCTCTGATAGCACTCCTAAAGCGTTCAGGTTTGAAGTCTTGCCCTGGTCGGTACCCATTCCCGTAGTGGTGTATCTTTTCAAGTGCTCGACCGCGCCGAAGCCTTCGCGCACGGCAAGGTACAGGTCCTCTACGGTTGCGTCATTGTGCAGTTCGTGAAAGTGTTTCTTGCGGCCGCGGCCGATTGGGTGTTTGCAGGGAATCGCCCACAGTGTCCGCAGATCACCTTGCACTGCATCATCGACGCGCGGCACCGGAATTGAGACACTGCCAAAACCCGCTGCCTTTGCAGCTGTGGATCCAGCATCAAGGCCGTCTTTCAAGCAACGACTCAGTTCAAAAATGCCGTTACACGCACCCACACTGAGGTGCGGATTAATGCGGACTCCTTCACCAGGGACGAAAGCCGCGATACGTTCATTAAAAGCCAGGCTGCCGCGGGCCTGGCTGTGCAAGTGTACCGTGGGTGTCCAACCGCCAGAGGTTGCGACCACACCGCATTCAATATTGGTCTTAGACGATTTCGACACCGCGCTGCCATCTTCGTAGAGGCGCATTACCTCGACGCTGCGCAAACGACCCCTATAGTTCACACCGGTAACTGCGCAACCGCGATAGATCATAATGTTCTCGTGCTGTGCCCGGTCGATCAGCTCGCCCTTTGGGTTTGTCCGTATGTCCACTATGGAGACTTGTGCACCACACTCTTTTACATCTAGCGCCGTTTGGTAGGCACTATCGTTGTTAGTAAAGACCACCAGGCTCGAAGCCGGTAAAACTGCATAACGTTTGATATATGTGCGCGCTGCGCTGGCCAGCATAACCCCTGGCCTGTCATTGTCAGCGAACACCAGGGGTCGTTCGATGGCTCCGGTGGCAAGAACAACCTGTTTTGCCCTGATTTTCCACAACCTCTGTCTGGGCAGGTGCGGGTCGGTACCGGACGGTTCGTGGTCGGTGATACGTTCCAGCGCAACCAGGTAGTTGTAATCGAAATAACCGGTCACCGTCGTACGTCGCAGTAAAGTAACTTGGTCATTCTGGGCAAGTTCTTGCTGGACGTCGGATGCCCATTTGGTTGCCGGAGCCCCATCGATATCCTTTTCACCGGACAGCAGTGCACCACCGAACTCGCTTTGTTCATCGGCAAGGATGACACGCGCCCCAGCACGTCCCGCGACAAGCGCTGCGGCAAGGCCGGCCGGGCCTGCACCGACCACCAATACATCACAGTGTGCGTGGCGTTGTTCGTAGCGATCAGGGTCCGGTTGGGAAGGTGATTTCCCCAGTCCCGCCGTTTTTCGAATCCAATGTTCATAGGTCATCCACCACGATGCAGGCCACATGAATGTTTTGTAGTAAAAGCCGGCGGGTATCAGCCTGGATATAAATGAGTTAATCGCAGCTATGTCGAAACGTAGGTTAGGCCAGCGATTTTGGCTTGTGGCCGCCAGCCCCTGGTACAGTTCAAGCTGTGTTGCTCTGATATTGGGCTCACAGTATGCCCCCTCACCGAGTTGCACCAAGGCGTTGGGTTCCTCCGCTCCTGCACTGAAAATACCGCGCGGACGATGGTATTTAAAACTTCGACCTACCAGTTGCACATCGTTGGCTAACAGGGCAGATGCGAGCGTGTCGCCTGCATAACCGCTTAGTTCACGACCGTCAAAACTAAAACGCAGCAGCTGTTGACGATCGATCCGTCCACCTTGCGCAATTCGATTCTTCTGACTCACTAGACTCTTTACTAGTTTTCTAACTCAGGAGCGGATTCGCTCGGTTTGTAGGTAACAAGAAGTTCATCGGTAACCGTATTTCTCACCGCATTGAACCAGCGGCGGCAACCGTGTACGTGCACCCAACGCTCATAGTGAATCCCTTTGGGGTTGTCGCGAAAAAAAACGTAATCCCCCCATTGCTCATCGCTCAAGTCGTTGGGATTTTTGGGGCGGACGATATGCGCTTGCCCGTGACAACTGAATTCCGCTTGTTCGCGTTGTCCGCACCAAGGACAGTTGATTAAGAACATTCTAGATTCTCTATGTTGGACCGGTATTCAACCACTAGGTCACTGTTAATGCGCAACCGCCGCCGCTGCACCTTCATCGATGAGCGCTCCCGTATTGAAGCGATCGATAGAAAACGGAGCAGCGATTGGATGCATATCGGTTCCGGCAATCGAGTGGGCGAACACGTGCCCGGATCCTGGGGTTGCCTTAAAACCACCAGTTCCCCAACCGCAGTTGATGTACAAATTCTTTATTGGGGTTTTAGAAATCAATGGAGAACGGTCCACCGTCACATCCACAATGCCACCCCATTGCCGTAGCATGCACATGCGGGAGAATATCGGATAAAGCTCAACAATGGCGCCGACGGTATCCTCGATGACGTTAAAACCACCTCGCTGAGAGTAGGAATTATAAGCATCAGAGCTGGCGCCTATAACCAACTCGCCTCTATCGGACTGACTGATATAAGCGTGTACTCCGTTCGACATAACAACACAGTCAATAATCGGTTTTATCGGTTCCGACACAAGCGCCTGTAGCGGGAAGGATTCTATTGGTAAACGAAAGCCCGCCATTTCGGCCAACACACTGCAATTACCAGCAACTACGCAACCCACTTTGTTTGCGCTGATATTCCCCCTTGATGTCCGCACCCCTTTTACTGTTCCATCGTCGATTTCAAATCCTGTCACTTCGCAATTCTGAATAATATCCACACCCAACGCATCAGCAGCACGAGCGTAACCCCATGCAACTGCGTCGTGCCGAGCAACGCCGCCCCGACGTTGTAACAGCGCGCCCATTACCGGATACCGGCAGTTAAGGTTAATAAAAGGCACCATCTCCTTTACCTGTTGTGGAGTCAGGTACTCGGCGTCAATACCGTTAAGGAAGTTCGAGTTGCCCCGTCGCCCGATCTCCTGCATATCGTGAACGCTGTGGGCAAGATGCAGCAATCCGCGCGGTGAAAACATGACGTTGTAGTTGAGTTGCTGGCTCAACCCATGCCACAGCTTGACCGAATGGTCGTAGATCGCGGCGGACTCATCCCATAGATAGTTAGAGCGGACGATGGTTGTGTTGCGCCCTGTGTTGCCTCCACCCAGCCAGCCCTTTTCAATGACAGCTACATCGCGAACACCGCATTCACTGGCAAGATAATATGCAGTGGCCAACCCATGTCCGCCACCCCCTACGATGACCACTTCGTAGGAGGACCTAGGATCCGGACTTCGCCACGCCTGTGGCCAGTCCTCGTGGTAGCTGAATGCGTTACGAATCAGGCTGTATATTGAGTATTTCATAGCTTCCCAGTATATCTCCCAAGTAGGAGCGAGTTTAAAGTAAAAAGTTTAAAGGCTGGCATCTGTATCTTTTAACTTTAATCTTTAAACTTTTAGCTATTATCGAGAGCACCGCTCTAAAAGACTTTCCAAAATGCGGTGACTATGTTCCTTTTTTAACAATATTATGCTCAGGCCCGAAGGGGAAGCCGGTGATGTTCTTGTTGCCGTCTTCTGTCACTACCAAGATATCGTGTTCCCTATATCCGCCGGCTCCCGGTTGATGTTGCGGAATCATAATCATCGGTTCCATAGATATCACCATATTAGATTGCAATACGGTATCTATGTCCTCGCGCAATTCGAGTCCCGCCTCGCGTCCGTAGTAGTGAGAAAGTACCCCAAAAGAATGCCCGTAACCAAAGGTCCGGTATCGCAGAAGATCGTATTCTTCATATATTTCATTGAGGGCACGTGCAATATCACAACAACGCATACCTGGTTTGATCAGATTTATTCCCTCTGCATGGACTTTGCAGTTGATTTCCCACAATTGCAGATGCCGATTGGTACACTCTTCTGCAAAAAGAGTTCTTTCCAACGCAACATAGTAGCCAGCCACCATGGGAAAACAATTCAGACTGAGAATATCTCCGTGTTCTATTCGTCTTGACGTCACCGGGTTGTGGGCACCGTCGGTATTCAATCCGGACTGAAACCAGGTCCAAGTATCCATTAGTTCTGCATGCGGAAACCTACGGGCTATTTCTCTCACCATGGCCTGGGTCGAATGTAATGCGACTTCGTGTTCGGCCACGCCTACTGCCATGGCTTCTACACATGCGGCACCCCCAATATCTGCGATCTTGGCCATTTCGGTGATGTGAGCAATCTCTTCGGTGGACTTGACCATGCGCATGCGCATGGTGGGAATCGCAATGTCTACAAATGTACTGTCCGGTAGAGCAGTTTCGAGTTTCCCTTTGTTTTGCAGATTGATGTGATCGTATTCTATGCCCACCGTCGAGCCATTTTTAATCAGCTTTTTTACGGCCGAGAAAAAGTTGTCCCGCTGCCAGTCCGTATACGTTATGTTATCTCCAACACTGCGTCGCCATGGTTGACCGCCGTCGATATTGGCGGAGATAGTGCTATGGTCCTGTTCTGTAACTACCAGCCCATATGAACGTCCGAAGGCGCAGTACAAAAAGTCACTGTAGTAATTGATGTTGTGGTAAGAAGTAAATAAAACGGTGTCGATTCCATTCTCGATCATATAGCTGCGCAGCCTTTTTATACGATTGTCCATCTCTTGCTTGCTGAACGTGCCTGGAACCTTTGCTCCATTGTGCAGCGTAATCAAGCTTGGCATCGACATGATAATCAAGACTCCTGAGTTGACATCCAGCAAGCCCGCATGTTGCACCAAATAGCGCAGGTCATTGCGAGGACCTCGGGGGGTTGGTTGGACGCCGGGCTGGAGCTCAAAGCATAGCCGTAGCTATGGCTTGAGTGAAGCCCAAGTCCAAACGGGCCTGGACCAGCCAGAGCCGGGGTAGGCCGACCACAAACACAACCCATACTCATCGAGGGATCAAACATTGAGTTAATTTTGGTCGATATTTAGGAACTTAAATGCAACATACGGCCGCCTTGGTGCAATATACGGGCTAGTTCCTATACCCCGTGTGTGCACCACCTGCCTCTAACGTATGGTCATATCTTTGGTCGACTTCGGCGCGTGGATCCAGTTCGGTGCTGACCGGTGTTGCCGTTATTTCAGGCATAGGCACATAGGGTTCTTTTTCGACCACCGGTGCCCAATGGCGAATTCTCATACGGTACATCACGAACAGGGTATAAAGAACACTGATACAAAGCGACAATACGAATAACCCACTAGGACCTGCATAACGCATGAAAAACGCCGCCAGTACCGGACCTACCGCTGCACCCAACCCAAAAGCCAACACCAAACTGCTGCTGGCTGCCACGACCTGGCCCGGTTCCAGGTAGTCGTTAGCGTAGGCAACACATAGCGGGTAAAGGGTCGCGGTCAATCCGCCATACATTGCGATCCAAACGTACAATGGTACCGCTGATATATGTGAGCTCAATATCAGCCCCGTCGCTACCAGTGCGGCGCTAATCGTTATGGCTACGATCACACCACGACGGTCAAACCGGTCAGATAGGTGCCCCACCGGAACCTGGGTAAACAGCCCGGCGACTACGGCGATTCCCATAAAAAAGGAAATACTCTGTGTATCCAGTCCCTGTGCTTTGGCGTAGATAGGACCTAATCCAAACATCGAACCCACGATAACACCGCCGGCCACACAACCCACTGTAGCAACGGGAGAGACCGCGAACAATGCACGCAAACTCATATAGCTCGACTCCACCTGCTCTGGATTAGACGCTTTTGTAACCGCTACTGGAACCAGAGCCAACGATAACATCGCCGCTGAAACCATGAACAGAGCGCCGCTCTCTATGTCCGCCAGGTTAATCAGAAATTGACCACCGCCCAATCCCAAGTAGGTGATCGTCATATAGATCGAAAGTATGGTACCCCGAGTCTCAGATGTCGCTTTAGCGTTGAGCCAGCTCTCTGCAACCATGTAAAGCCCGGCCAGGTTAAAGCCCAAAACGATACGCAGGGCAATCCAAGAAGATGGGTATACGAACAATCCAAACGCCAGGATGCAGGCAGCGCTTATCGCGGAGAATGCAGCAAATGCACGGATGTGACCGATACGGTTGACCAGAGCACCACACCTAAAGGTTCCGGCGATCAATCCGATGTAGTAGGCAGAAGCTATCCAACCAATGACCTCGTTGCTAAAGCCCTCCACATTCGCGCGCAGCGCTAAGAAAGTTGAGAAGACACCGTTACCCAGCATTAGTAGAGCCACCGAGATCAGTAGTGAAACCAAAATACGTAATGTGGTGGTGATTCCCATTCAATACTTCACAAGTTTGGTTGTCTAATACGTCGCCTGCAACGAAAAAGGCCGCCCAGGTGGCGACCTTCACGCAGTATTTACCAAGAGCGTTTAGGCCGATGCCTTAAGGGAAATAGTTTCCGGACGAGTACGCTCATCAGGTATTCTGTGGTCATTTTGGGCGCCTTATACGCGGTTTAAAAAGGGCATGCAAGACTTTTTAATCGCGGCGAGGGCGCCGCTTCTATATAACAGGAGTGAGTAGCTTGTATCTAGTGGCTAGTAACTGGCAGCAAGTAAAAATGGCTAGCGGTTGCTGTACTCGATGCTAGCCGCTATCGACTAGCTACTTCTATGACAAGTCTCATAGTCAAAGTCCTGTGATAAATTAGCCCATGGAACCACCCCGGGATTGATTCACAATGGCCTTACATTTTTCAAAGCAAGAACTACAACAACGCCGCGACCAAACTTGTACCCAGCTTGAACAAAAGGGTTACCACGCACTATTGATTTTTCGTCAAGAAAGCAGTTTTTACCTTACCGGCTACGATACATTCGGTTACTGTTTCTTCCAGTGTCTATACCTTGGTGTGGATGGCAGGGTGACATTGCTGACCCGTGCGCCCGATTTACGGCAGGCTCAACACACCTCTGATATCGAAGATATCCGGATCTGGACGGACCAGGCCGATGCTAATCCCGCTGTCCAACTCAAGACAATTTTGGAAGAACATGGATGTCGCGGCAAAAAAATCGGAATCGAGTTCGATGCTTATGGATTGACTGCTTTCAACTGGCTGCAGCTCGAACGTTCATTACATGGATTTTGCAGCTATGAAGACGGGTCGAGAATTGTCAGCGAATTGCGGGTAATTAAATCTCCAGCCGAGATTGAATTCGTCAGAAAAGCAGCCGAACTGGCAGATAATGCATTGGATGCGGCTTGCGAGGTCATCGCCCCCGGGGCCTGGGAAGGAGACGTACTGGCTGCCATGCACAATGTTATATTCAGGGGTGGGGGAGACTATCCCGGTAACGAATTTATCATCGGTGCTGGTGAAGATGCCTTATTGTGTCGTTATTTTACAGGCCGCAAACACTTGAAGGATAACGATCAAATCACTATAGAGTGGGCGGGTGCTTATCGACACTACCACGTTGCGATGATGCGTACCGCTATAGTGGGTCATGCCTCGGAAGAACACCGCCACATGCATAAAGTTGCGGTCGAGGCGTTGTGTGCATGCGAGGAGGCGCTCAAACCGGGTCAACCACTCGGCGAAGTATTTGATGCACATGCCAGGGTGGCTGACGCAAATGGACTCAGAGACCACCGTTTAAATGCCTGTGGTTACAGCCTGGGCACCACCTACACTCCGACCTGGATGGACTGGCCGATGCTGTACACCGGTAACCCCGTAATTGCCCAACCGAACATGGTGATTTTTCTGCACATGATCTTTGTCAACAGCGACAGCGGTAATGCGATGACCTTGGGTCATACCGTCATGGTCAACAAGACCGGGTGCGAACGCTTAAGCCGTTCCGGTCTAGAAATGGTTGCAGTTTAACCTGTAGGAGGCCCGCCCTCGGGCTGATCAAATCGCGGCGTGGGTGACGCCTGCCTATTTAATTTTAGTCATGCCCGCATGCTGTTAGCGGGAATCCAGCTATATTACGGCGAGGGCACCGTTTCGAATGGATTCCGGCTCTGCGCCCCCTGCGCTAGGCTTCGGCCGGAATGACGGCGATCGGATCGCGGCGGGGAGGCGTCGCTCCCACAAATTTAAAACGTATACTATCCCCGGTTTAATGTGTTGATGCAGGTACTTCCGGCTTACCGAGACGCTCTTCGGGTGCTGGAACATGAATTACCGGTTCGACTTTCTGCAACTCTTCGATCGGTATGTGACACTTGATTCTATGTGTGTCGGTTACTTGGCGTTCCGGGGGCATCTCGTTGTCACAAATATCGCCGATCCTACGCGGGCAACGCGTGCAAAACGGACACCCCTTGGGTGGATTCATCACACTTGGCAGATTACCCTCCAATAGAATCTCGCGCTTGGTCACCTCCGGATCGGCAATGGGCACCGCTGACAATAAGGCCTCGGTATAGGGGTGGTAAGGTGGTTCAAAAATCTCCTCCGTGGTCCCTCGTTCCATGATATGGCCCAAATACATGACCACAATCCGATCAGAGAGATAGCGCACGACACTAAGATCATGGCTGATGAACAACAAGGTTGTCTTATTCTCTCGCTGGATATCCATCAACAACTCGGTGACGGCCGCAGCAACCGAAACATCCAAGGCGGACACGGGTTCGTCAGCGATCACCGTCGAGGGATTACCGGCAAACGCACGGGCGATGCCTATGCGCTGCTTCTGCCCACCAGACAATTGCCGTGGACGTCGGTAATAAAAGTCACGCGGCAACTTCACCGTATCCAGCAGCTTCATGACCATGTTGAAAACCTCATCCTTGTCACTCGCCACACCAAACTTCTTGATTACCCTAGATATCTGACCACCAATGGTCTGACTCGGGTTAAGGGTATCAGAAGGATTCTGAAAAACCATCTGCAGCGAACTGATCTGCTTGTCGGTTCGATCTCTCACCAACGTCTCTGACACATCTTTGCCGTCGTGTTTGATTTCTCCATCGGTTCCCCCCTCCAGGCCCATCAACACCTTAGCGAAAGTGGACTTACCACAACCGGACTCACCGACGATCGCAACCGTCTCACCCTCTCTGGCATTGAAATTCAATTCCTCATTGGCTTTAACATACTTAACCCGATCGCCGGAGATCAGCGCTTTCATTGAGCTGTCAATCACCTCGTAATATTTCTTCATTTGATTGACTTCAAGCACCGGGCCACCTAGTTCCATTGCTTCCTTGGCTTCACCACCGGGTGCCTCTTTGGTGTGATCGATCTCTTGCCACCGTAGGCAACGCACCATGTGATCTTCCGCGCTGCCTGTCACATGCTCGATATCGACTTTGTCACCATCGCACCGACCCGCCTGGAAATGGTCACAGCGCGGGCCAAAATAACAGCCCTGGGGACGTTCGTGCGGCAATGGCAGCTGACCTCGAATGGGTTTCAGCGGTGCCGCATTCTTGTCTGCGGTAGGTAACGGGATACATCCGAATAAACCGTGCGTGTAAGGGTGACGCGGCCAGGTGAACAGAGAATCGATAGTCCCTTCTTCGACCACTTCGCCAGAATACATCACAAACACTCGATCACAGGTTTCCAGTATCAAGCCAAGGTTGTGAGAAATATAGATCTGGGATGTGCCATACTTTCGACTTATATCGGCAATCAGTTTGACGATACCGGCTTCGACTGTGACATCAAGCGCGGTGGTAGGTTCGTCGAGTAATAACAATGCCGGCTTCGACAACAACCCCATGGCAATGACCACCCTTTGCTGTTGTCCGCCGGAAAGTTGATGCGGATAAGAATTCATTATCCGGTCTGGATCCGGCAGTTTTACATTGGCCAACATTTCCCTGGCTCGTTCGTAGGCCTGCTCTCGATTGATGTCTTCGTGGGTTAAAGGCACCTCCATCAATTGCTCTCTTAAAAGCAGGCTTGGATTCAAGGCAGCAAAGGGTTCCTGGTAAATCATCGATACCTCGGATCCGCGCAACTGCCGTAGTTCCTCGTCCGACATCTGAGTCATATCCCGGCCCTTGAACTTAATACTTCCGCTCTTAATGCCGCCGTTCGATCCCATATGTTGCATAATGGCCATGGCCACGGTGGATTTACCACAACCTGACTCGCCAACGATCCCGATGGTTTCACCGGGTTTTACCGTGAGTGAAAAATCCACAACGGCGGGAATCTCTCCGGCTCGGGTGTAGTAGGAGATACAAAGATCTTTGATATCTAGAACGGGTTGTTCCTGGTTATTCATGCTCAATCTCGCAGCGAAATTTCACGCAGGCCATCGGCCAGCAGGTTAAAGCCTAAGATAAGGGAAGACAACGCCAGAGCCGGAATAACCATCATGTGACCGGCAAAACTGCCCAGCGGCACCGCTTCCTTAATCATCAAACCCCAATCCGGATCGGGTGGCGGCAGGCCTAATCCTAAGAAGCCCAATGTCGCGATAGCGACAACGGTATACCCCAAGCGCAAGCAGGCATCGACAATGAGTGGACCCCGTGCGTTGGGTAGGAGCTCGACCAGCATAATACGTATGGCAGGTTCACCTCGGGTCTGTGCAGCAGCGATATAGTCCCGGGTGCGCAGATCTAAAATCAATCCGCGAACAATACGCATAATGCCAGGTGCCGAAGCGAAGGTTACGGCGATAACAATGTTGATTCCGGAAGCGCCCAAATAGCTGACGATCAAGATGTAGAGGATCATCACCGGGAACGACAACAGGACATTACCGATGAAGGAAATGACTTCGTCCCACCAGCCGCCCAGGTAGCCGGCGGCAACCCCCATCAACATACCGAAAAAATAAGCTACCACGGTTGCCAATGAAGCCCACACTAATACGCGTTGGGAGCCCCAGATGACTCTGGACAAGATGTCGCGTCCTTTGTCGTCGGTACCCAACCAGAAGGTCGTGCCATCTGGTGCGACCGCACCTATTTTTTGAAAAGGCATGATCGCCGCCAACGGATCTAGCAGAGGCAGAATCGGTGCAATGATAGCCATAGTCACCCAAAACAATACCAATGCAGCACCAAACATGCCGATCGGGGATTCACGTAGCAACCCTAAACCCCTGAAAAATCGGCTCAGTGCTGAAGGCCTTTCAATTGTGTTCGCTGCAGTTGTGCTCATACCATCAATCCTCAACTAAACCGAATGCGTGGGTTCAAATAGGTGTAGCCGATATCAGAGATAAACTGCGACGCCACCGCCACAAAGACGGCCACTAGCGTACACGCTTCAATAACAAAGATATCGCCAAACAAAGCCGCATCCAGAAGAAGTTTGCCGAATCCTTTGTAGGCAAAGAAGACCTCAACTACGATAACGCCGGACAACAACCAGTTCAGTTGCAGAACGATTACAGTGAATGGTGCAATCAATGCGTTTCTGAGGGCGTGCCGCATGATGACACGTTGATAAGGCAGGCCTTTCAAGATTGCCGTTCTGATGTACTGAGAGTTCATCACCTCCGCCATGGAAGCACGCGTCATGCGCGTGATATAGCCGAAGTCGTATAGCAACAACACCAGCACCGGCAAGACCAATTCCTTAAATGAAAAACCGGCGGTCATGGATGATGTTCCCGGCAACCAACCGAGACCAAAGACAAATACGGCTGTCAACAGCGTCGCTGAGGCAAACTCGGGGATCGACGTGGTTAACACCGAGAAAACCGTTATGGCCCGGTCTTGAAACGAGCCCTCCTTCATGCCCGCCAACACACCCATAAATAGTGATAGCGGGATCATTATTGCAAACAAACATAAGGCCAAGATGCCGGTATTGGCCAAGCGTGGCCACAATACCTGCGATACCGGTACCTTGAGTTGCAGCGACTGCCCGAAGTCCCCTCTCATGGCATTGCCCGCCCAAATCACATAGCGCGTGAAAAACGGTTGGTTGTACCCGTTTTCCTCCAGCCAAATTTCCCTTTGCTCGGTTGAAGAATACGGCCCTAATACCTTTCCGGCTACCGCCAGCTTGTCCGTTTCAAAGATCGCGAACAGGATTAACGATACAACTAGCATGATGAGGACCATCGAGCCCAATCGACGCAAAATGAGAATCAGCATAAACTCTCCTCCGGTGGCAAAGCCTTGTGTATTTGGACTTATACTAGATTTTTATTTGTACATAAGTCCTTATCGTGTTCATTCTCCACAACCCAGTGGCATGCGTCAATGAACGAATGTTCCCTTGACGACGTGTCATTAGTTAGTGGCCTACCTCTTAACTTACTGTAAACATTGAATATATAAAGACTGTCACAGACCTGTTAAAGCAACCGACGAAAGGTAGTGGGTGACACGCCCGTATGGCAACGAGGATGCCGCTCCCACAAGAATGAGCATTCATTAAAAACTCTCGCCAAGACGCCAAGCGCGCAAAGGTTCTTGTAACAGAGCTTGCGAATATTCTTCTTGGCGGGCTTTGCGCCTTTGCGAGAGAACAATGCCAAACAAAAAAAGGCCCACAAAAGTGGACCTCTTAATGGAACTATTGTTTAGTGTTTCAGTTAAGCGTCAATCCAGACCTTATGGAACTGATGGTACTGGGTCGGATGGGCCTCTAATCCCTTGACCTTGTCGCTAGCCGCGAAGAACTTAGGTGTCCACAATGGCTGCAGAATCACAGCATCGGTCTGGATGATGCGCTCTACATCCTCCATCGCGGCCCGTCGCTTATCTACATCAACAAAGGTTTCGGCCTTATCTAATGCCGCGTCGAACTCAGCGCTGGCGTAGTTGGTCTCATTCCACGGTACGCCGCTGCGATAACCCAAGCTCAACACCATGGTACCCAATGGACGATGAGTCCAGGCAGTGAAACCAAACGGGGTTGTTTTCCAAACTTCCCAGTATTTTGACGATGGAATCACATTGAGATTCAACGTCACACCGATTTTGGCTAGCTGTTCCTTCATCAGCTCGCACGTATGTTGCTGCCAAGGTCCATTGGTATTGCCGACATCGATCGCAACTTCAAAGCCGTTAGGATGGCCGGCATCCGCCAGCATTTTTTTGGCTTTTTCAATGTCCTGCTTCACAGGTGGTAACGCAAAATACTCAGGATGTATCTGCGCAACATGGTGATGTTCGGCAGCTACGCCGTACTTCTGAAATACGAGCTCAGGGTAAATAGAGGTATCCAGGGCCATCATCATGGCCTGACGTACTTCCAATTTGTCCAAGGGCGCCTTGTCGATGTGCATACGCGCGACACCAGTCTGCGCAGTCTTTGCTTCGTAAATGGTAAAACCAGGCATGTTTTGCGCCATCTGCAAAGAACCGATGTCAAACTCGTAGATGGAATCGACCTGACCGGACGCTAAGGCTGCCATCTGCGCTGCCGAAGCCGAACCGTGATCGTAGTAGTGGATTTCGTCTAAATAGACGTCACCACCCCAGTAGGGCTCATCGCGCCTCTTCAAAATGGCCTTTTCACCTACTGCAAAGTCAGTCAGTGTATAAGGACCGGTTCCATTGGGGGCAGCTGAAATATCCCCTTGGAAACCACGATGCACAATCATCGTTGGGTAGTTGTACAGGTTCTCCGGAACCGCCAACACCGGTTGGCTGTTCTTGATTTTGATGGTTTGACTGTCGATGATTTCTACCGCGCCATCGATAGCTCGTTTGGTCATCTTTGGCGAACCGTCATCGTTCTTCTCGCCGGTATCGACGTCTTCGGTCATGGCTGCAAACAGGCCGATATTGGAAGAACCAGTTTTCGGATCCAACCACCGGTTAAAGTTAAACGCCACGTCTTCGGCAGTGAATTCATCGCCGTTATGCCACTTGATGCCTTTCCGTAGCGTAAAGGTCCACTCTGTCAAATCATCCGATGCTTCCCATTTCTCAGCCAGATACGGACGGGTGATGTTGTCAGGTCCGGTGATGGTGATGAATTCGTTTATGTGCCGCGACACGTTGGATTTTTGCACCCAGTCAAAAACAGCAGGGTCCGTCATCTCTTGCACTTCCATCGAAACTCTTAAGGTGCCCCCTGCTTTGGGTGTTTGTGCACGCGCTGCGGGTATTACACTGCTCACAATACCGGTCAAGTTGTTGGCCATGGCATAAGCTGCGCCCGCAGACAAGCCTAGCAGTGTGCTAGTACGCAAGAATTCCCGTCGATCGAGATTGCCGTTTTTAAGGTCTTTGGCAAGCTCAGGAATCGCCGGATGAATTCTCGGCTTATCTTTCTTTATATACATAGTCTTTGGTCTCCTTCAGTGTACACTGTTTGAAATTTGACCATTTTCGCCATTTTCGCTGCAGTCAAATATGGCGAAAATCTGGTTTTCGCTGTATTTCTTGGATTGCGAATATGACGAGGTTACCTCAGGCAGTGAGGGAGTCAAGTCATATTGTCGCCCCAGGAACAGTGTGTGCCCAGATCATGCCAATATCGGACCAATGTGATATGTGTAACATTCGAATTTGTCTATACGTTTTAGGCGTCATTCCCTCGGTGACTCCGGACTTGATCCGGGGGGAAGCGAGAATCCAGGGCTTAATCCTCTCATATATGCAACGCTGTCTGGAATGAAAAGACCGCGGCACTAAACAGTTTAAATAGATTCGTCATTCCGGCATGCTTTTAGCCGGAATCTATTTGAATCGCGGCGAGGGCGCCGCTCCTACTACCGGATTCCCCCTAAAGACATGCGGAAATGACGGCGGTGAGAGAGCATGCACGAATGACAATGATCAAAGATACGCGTCGGCGGTATTAGTATCTTAGAACAATGACATGTATTCTGGACAGGAACTAGCTAAGGCCTGACGGATGAAGATCGAAGAAGTTAAAACCTACGTGGTGGGCAATCCACCGCCTCACTTTGGTGGCTTATATTGGGTGTTCTTGAAGCTCACTACAAACAACGGGATTCCAGGTTTTGGCGAGGCCTACTCAATACCTTTTCATCCGAGGGTGGCGGCCCAAATGATCGAAGATGTCTGTGATCGCTACGTTATTGGCGCAGACCCCTTCAAGATTGAGCGGTTGTGGCGCGTAGTTTATTCAAGTGGTTATACGCAACGCTCTGGTCCCTCAATAATGGGGGTATTGAGCGCAATCGAAACAGCTTGCTGGGATATCGTGGGCAAGGCGTTGAACAAACCGGTCTATGAACTATTAGGCGGCCAGGTCCATGAAAAACTCCGCTCTTACACCTACCTATACCCAACTGAGGGCGAAGTCGAGGATGTGCACAACCAAGCCGATGTATATAGCGATCCGGATTTGGCCGCGGAGCGTGCGTCCGAATACGTACAACAGGGCTTTACAGCTGTTAAGTTCGATCCAGTAGGTCCGTACAGTGCATTTGATCCTAGACAACTCTCGCTAGAGGCTTTGGATCGTGCTGAGCAGTTTGTGAAACGGATACGCGAGGCTGTTGGAACCAAGGCAGACTTACTATTTGGAACCCACGGTCAAATGACTGCGTCAAGCGCCGTACGTTTAGCCAAGCGCCTAGAACCTTACGATCCATTGTGGTTTGAAGAGCCCGTGCCACCAGAAAACGTGGACGAAATGGCCCGGGTAGCGAGATCCACCAGCATTCCCATTGCCACTGGTGAGCGGCTTGCATCGAAGTACGAGTTCGCGCACGTTCTCAACAAACAGGCGGCATCTATATTGCAACCGGCTCTGGGTCGAAGTGGTGGCATTCTAGAGGGTAAAAAGATCGCTGCCCTGGCGGAGGCTCACTATGCACAGATTGCTCCACATTTGTATTGTGGACCGATTGAGGGTGCAGCGAATATCCAACTCGGCACGTGCAGTCCGAATTTTTTGATTCAAGAGAGCATTCAGACTTGGGGCGGCTTTCACGCAGAGATACTGAAATCACCCATCCAATGGCAAGACGGCTACATCATCCCACCGACGGAACCCGGCATCGGGGTAGAGTTAAATGAAGACGTCGCGGCCCAGCACCCCTACCACGGAGATAAGCTGCATCTGGAGATGGTAGATCAGCCAGTCTACTAAAAACCGGGGACAGTATGTATCGCGGCGAGGGGCGCCGCTCCTACAGTCTTGTGTTAAAAAGTATACTGTCCCCGGTTTTAGCGAGGGACGGCAACCAACGCGACGAAGTCGCCGTAGCTGATCAAGCCGGGGAAGTGCCGCCCAACCAGAATCCCATCTATACCCGCGTGATAATCCACCGGCGGTTGGCCGGTACGGTTGATATCGTGCACACGCATCAATACATCGCCTTGTTTGACCTCCGCCCCTAAATTGACGCAGTGTTCCACCAAGCCTTGTGATTCACTAGTGACATAACAGCGTTTATCCGGCATGTCTAGGTGAATACTTGGATGAACCGTTGACTCGACTGTGAGGATACCGGCGTGCGCTAGGAAATTGTTAACGCCGCGCTTGGCGATGCTGACTGTGTCTGCTGTCGTAGTGCCACCGCCGCCCAGCTCTGTAGAGACGAAAACCTTGCCGAGGTCTTCAGCAGCTGTGTCGTACATTCCGGTATTGTCCATCTCTAGCAACGTCACGCTGTATGGAGCATTAAATGCTTCCATAGCTGCAACGCATTTTGCCTGTTGTTCTTTATCCGACAGTACATGCACAGCGGCAAACGGCAAGAACTCCAAAGTCTTACCGCCAGAGTGGATATCCAGCACATAGTCGGTCATTGGTAACAAGGTTCTTTGAAAGTAGTCCGCAATTTTCTCCGTTACGGTGCCATCAGGCTTGCCGGGAAACACCCGGTTCATATTACCGTTGTCGATAGGTGAGTTTCGCTTACCCGCTTTGAAAGCGGGGTAGTTCATCATCGGTATGATGATGACGCGGCCGTTTATTTGTTCTGGCCTCAAACGTTGCGCCAAGTCTAACAGCGCTACAGGCCCTTCATACTCGTCACCGTGATTGGCCCCGGTCAATATCGCGGTGGGTCCTGAACCATTGCCGGCGACCGTGATTGGGATCATCAGGGAACCCCAGGCGGATTCATCCCGGGAGTAGGGCAACTTCAAGAACCCATGCTGCATACCGGGTTTGTCGAAGTCCACGGTGGACGATATGGGACTAGTACACATCAAAGTCTTATGTTTTTGAGAACAGTTTACGCGGGTAGTTGGCAAGGGTTTCTGACCCTGTATCCGTGATCAAGACACTCTCCGTGATTTCCATACCCCAATCGCCAAACCACATACCGGGCATGAAATGAATCACCATACCAGGTTGGAGCTCCGTTTTATCGCCCTTGCGCAGGCTCAGCGTACGCTCACCCCAATCCGGTGGATAGCTCAAGCCAATGGAATAACCACAACGGCTCTCCTTTTCCAGGCCACGTCGAGCTAGAGCGTCGAACAATGCTTGTGCAAACTGTTCGCACAAGGCGCCGGGCTTGGCTGTTTCTAAACCGGACTCAATACCCTCTATCAGCGCGCTTTCAACCTCGATATAAGGCTTGGGTGGTTTACCCAAATAGATGGTTCGCGATAACGGACAATGATAGCGCTTGTAGACACCAGCGATTTCGAAAAAGGTACCGCTGTCAGCGGGTATGGGCTGATCATCCCAGGTCAGGTGTGGGGCGGAGGCATCGGCACCGGTGGGCAGCATCGGTACAATGGCAGGGTAGTCCCCACCGACTCCGTCAGCACCGACGATACTCGTATGGTATATCTCTGCGACCAAGTCATTTTTTCTCATGCCGGGTTCGATCACATCAAGAATGCGCTGGTGCATCTTTTCGACAATACGTGCGGCGGTTCGCATATATTCGATTTCCCGAGGTGACTTTATCACCCGCTGCCAATTGACCAACCCCGTCGCATCCTTTATCTGCGCATTCGGTAGGTGATGCGTTAAAGAGGTATAACAAGCGGCGCTGAAATAGTAATTATCCATTTCAACTCCAATCGCTTTAGTTCCCCAACCGCGATCTAGAATGATTTCACTAAGGTAGTCCATCGGATGGCGTTCAGTTGACTGTACGTAGTGATCTGCGTAGCCAATGATGTTGTCATCACCTATGTAGACTGTACGCTTGGCGCCGTTGGCGTCTATTCCTCGCCCGTACCAAATCGGTTCTTGATCGGGTAACACTAACACGCATTGATGTACATAGAAGGACCAACCATCGTACCCAGTCAGCCACGACATATTGGATGGGTCGGTGACAATGAGTAGTTCAATGCCCGCTTCCTCCATCGCGAGCCTTGTTTTGTCCAGGCGTTGCACGTATTCCTGACGGTCAAAGTTAAGTACGGTCTCGTTCACGCTGTACCTTTGGGGGACTAAGACTCGAAGAGGTTGCCGACACCAGCAGCGACGCACCGTGCGTGGGCGAAAGTAGCTATACCGGTGTCTTGGACACCAGTGCCTGTGAGGTCGGCCACAGTTATCTCTTCGTCGGTCTGTCGTCCGGGTATTGCACCTGTTATGACTTGAGCAATTTCAGGCCAGTCGGCATTAGCATCGACCACGTTTGCTTCAATCGCGTGGTGCAACTCTCCGTAGACCGCACATTGTGAAACCCGGTCGCAAATGTAACGATGAGGTGGTGCGACAATAGCCGGTGCCAACTCATTCTTGTAGTCGGCGTCAGAGCCCATAGCCGTAATATGTTGACCAGGGGCTAGCCAATCCGGTTCGATTAGAGGTTCTCGACTGGGAGTCGTGGTGACGACAATATCGCTTCCTTCGAGCGCCTGCCTTTTTTCTTTAACCGAGTGCACGTCTATTCGTAATTTTCCCGACAGCTCTTCAGCAACCTCTTGTGCTTGTTCGTAACGGCGAGCCCACACTTTGGCTGTTTTAATCGGACGAACAAGCGTAAGTGCCTCTAGCTGCAACCGAGCCTGCGTGCCACAGCCCAGGATTCCGGCACTGCTGGCATCTTCACGTGCCAGCCACTTCGCAGCGACACCACCGGCTGCAGCAGTCCTAACGTCCGTTAAATAGCCGTTGTCCAGTAAAAGCGCTTCTACCAAACCTGTCTTTGCACTAAATAAGACCATCAATCCATTGAGGCTGGGGATACCCAACTTTGGATTGTCAAAAAACCCTGGGCTGATTTTTATGGCGAAACTATCAATACCGGGTACGTATGCGGTTTTGACATCGACCTCACCGTTGTACCGCTCGATGGCCAAATGCAGAATCGGTGGCATTACCACGTCTTTCTGTGCCAAGGCCCCCAGCGCTTTTTCGATGCAGTCAATTGCCTCCATATCCAACGACACTTGTTGTCGCAATTCTCGTTCAGTTAAAACAAGAATGGTGTTCAATTGTTTTCACTGATGATGCGATGATGTAAAGGCATATCGATATTGCATCCGCTCAAGATTATTGCCATGTTGCCGCTCGATTGTATCTTGCCAGCCAAGAGAGTGGCGATTCCCACCGCAGCGCCTCCCTCAATGATTTGTTTTTCCCGCCAGTAAGCGTGATGTACACCCTGTGCGATTTCCGCTTCGCTGACAAGCACTATGTCATCAACCAGCGCCTTTACCATGTTAAAAGTATACTGATTGCTCAGGCCGATACCGCCGCCCAGTGAATCAGCCAACGACGGATATTCCTTAACTTGCACCGGCTTACCGGCTTTTATGCTCTCATACATCGCCGCGCCTTTCTCCATGGTAACGCCAATGACCCGTACAGTTGGACTAATCGATTTAACCGCAAGGGCGATACCAGAGATGAGTCCGCCTCCGGATAGGGGCACGACGACCGCCTCGACCTGTGGCCACTGCTCCATCAGCTCCAGTCCCAAAGTACCTTGTCCGGCAATGACATCGGGATGATCAAAGGGGTCCAGCGCCACCATGCCTTGTTCTTCGACTACTCGATCTACTTCCAACTGTGCGTCGTCTTGGGATTGCCCGACAATTCGAACTTCGGCACCCAGCGCCTTGATGCCTTCGACCTTGTTCTTCGGTACCAGGTTTGACATACAGATAACACACCGTATCCCAGCTTGTTGTGCAGCGTAGGCCAATCCTCGGCCAAAGTTGCCAGTGGACATACCAATCACACCCTTTTGCATTTGCGCGTCAGACAAGTTGAGTATGGCGTTGGTGGCACCGCGCAGTTTGAACGCACCGGTTATCTGATGGTGCTCCATTTTTAGGCGTACCTCACTCCCAGCGATCTCCGTCAAACTGGGGGATGCAGCCAGCGGTGTTCTTCGCACAAACCCATGAATCGTTTTTTTGGCGCGATAGAGGTCAACAGGACTTACGTGAATCCCATCCATCGATTTCCTCCGACGTTAGGAACCCCTATTGTAGGACAGCGAAAAAGGTTCTCGACACCTTTTTCACTTGACAGACTGGATCTTCAAGCCTGACTCTACGTCTACACGCTAGCTGGAGGAGAATAGCCAAATGAATTTCGAAGTCTTCATTACCTGCGCGGTTACCGGCGCGGGGGAAACCGTCGACAAGCATCCCGCAATCCCAGTTACCCCTGCGGAAATTGCCAACGCAGCCATAGATGCTGCCAAAGCCGGTGCCGCAATTGTACATTGCCACGTACGTGACCCGGAAACCGGCAGGGGCTGCCGTGATGTCGAGCTTTACCGGGAAGTGGTTAGCCGCATCCGGGACTCAGGTATTGATGTGGTAATCAACCTCACGTCTGGTATGGGCGGTGACTTGGAAATCGGCGCTGATGAGGATCCCATGACCTTTGGGGCATATACCGACTTAGTCGGGCCCATGACCAGGCTGGCTCACGTGGAAGAACTACTGCCCGATATATGTTCGCTCGATTGTGGCACCCTGAATTTCGGCGATGGCAGAACCATATACGTGTCCACCCCCCAACAACTTCGCGCGGGCGCAAAGCGCATCCAGGAGTTGGGCGTCAAACCCGAGTTAGAAGTGTTTGATTCAGGCCATTTATGGTTCGCCAAGCAAATGCACAAAGAAGGCTTGATCGACGATCCGCCCATGTTCCAGATCTGTCTCGGGATTCCATGGGGGGCACCGGCCGACACCGCGACCATGAAAACAATGGTAGATGCTTTGCCCGACAACGCGGTTTGGGCGGGTTTCGGCATCGGCCGAATGCAAATGCCAATGGTCACCCAAGCAGTAATACTAGGCGGCAACGCCAGGGTGGGGTTGGAAGATAATCTTTATCTGGAGAAGGGCAAGTTTGCAAGTAATCCCGAGCTAGTAGAACGCGCCGTCAATATTATTCAGTTGATGGGTGCCAAGGTCATCGGACCGGACGGTGCCCGGGAAAAACTCGGGCTTAAAAAGCGCAGTTGATCTTGTGTAGATAGTGAGGATATTTCTTTCTTTGTACCTTTACGCTTGCAAGAAAAATTGAGCCTTTATGGACCGAGAATGAATAATTTGGGTCATTGTGAGGCCGCACTAGCGGCCGCGGCGTTGCTCGCAACGACGGGTATTCAAAGCGAGTCATTTGAATGACAAATACAATCAAGACCATTGGTATTGTGGGGACGGGTGTCATCGGTGCCGGTTGGGCAGCAAGATGCCTTGCTCGCGGGATGGAAGTCATTGCCTCCGATCCAGGCCCGAGCGCCGAATCGCAACTAAGGCAAAAGATCGACAACGCTGAGCCCGCAATGACTAAACTCGGCCTTCAGACCGATGGCATGCATCAGCGGCTAAGGTTCGTTGAAGACTTAGACGCGCTCTGTGGTGCTGTTGATTTCATTCAAGAAAGCGCGCCGGAGAACGAAGACCTGAAGCGTAAGTTGCATACCCAACTCGATGCCGCTACACCTCAACACGTTGTCATCGCCTCCAGCTCATCCGGCTTACTGCCAAGTCGGATTCAATCGGATTGTGAACACCCCGAGCGCGTCGTTATAGGGCATCCCTTTAACCCGGTATATCTTTTGCCTTTGGTCGAAGTGCTCGGTGGCGACCGGACCAGCAACGAAGCCATTGACACAGCAATAGATTTTTATCGTCGCCTGGATATGCACCCATTGCGCGTTCGAACGGAGGTTCCAGGCTACATCTCCGACCGCTTGCAAGAGGCATTATGGCGCGAAGCTTTACATATGATCTCGGAGGGTACAGCGACTACTGAAGAAATTGATGATGCAATCATCTATGGACCGGGTCTACGGTGGGCTTTTATGGGCACGTGTCTGACTTTTCACCTGGCGGGGGGTGACGCCGGTATGCGCCACATGCTGGATCAATTCGGTCCAGCTCTCAAGCTACCCTGGACCAAGTTAGAAGCACCGGACTTAACCGAGCAACTAATCGACCGAATGGTTAGCGGTACCCAAGCTCAGGCATCAGGACGATCGGTCAAAGAATTGGAACGGCTCAGGGATGATTGCTTGATCGCTATTATGCAGGCCTTAGCACAATTCGACTACGCCGCTGGACGTACCCTGCCCAAACCGATTGAATAGAAAGCGTACTAGGGGTCAGGTTCGATTGATTTTCGGCGGTGTCCTAGGTAAATCAATCGAACCTGACCCC
>JASJAT010000204.1 GCA_030066885.1 Arenicellales bacterium
GATGGTTCTGTCGCTTATTTATTCAATAAAGTCGGTGTTATTCGGTTTGCCGATGCCAAGTACGAAGAACGAATTATGGAACTGGCGGCGGACGCCGGTGCGGAGGACATTGTTAGCGAAGACGATGGTAGTGTCGAGGTCATCACCTCACCGGAAGATTTTGACAAAGTGCAAAGTACTCTGGTGAATAGTGGTCTTACATATGAGGATGCAGACATTGTGCAACGAGCGAGCACAGAAGTTGTGTTAAACGAAGATGACGGGGAAAAAGTGCTCAAACTGCTCGACGCGCTGGAAGAGCTGGACGATGTACAAGACGTCTACTCCAATGCTAATTTTCCAGACTCGCTTCTCTCCAACGCAAATGTGTAATTGTCGATGCGTGTAATCGGCCTTGATCCTGGCTCCCGCGTAACTGGGTTTGGTGTCATCGAAATGAACGGCACTTCGTTTTGCCATATCGAAAGTGGCAATGTCCGTCTGTCCAACCTAGTCCTGGCTGAGCGACTACATGAGATTTTCGAGCGGCTATCCCAGGTGATTGAACGAACCCAACCGGAGGTAATGGCGATCGAAAAGGTGTTCATGGCACGCAACGCACAGTCGGCTTTAACGCTGGGACAGGCTCGAGGTGCGGCTATCGTCGCGGCTGTCAATCATGGACTGGATATACAAGAATATAGCGCCCTGCAAGTGAAGCAAGCGATTGTGGGTCGGGGCAGGGCCGCAAAGCAGCAGGTTCAGCATATGGTTCGAATCCTGCTCGGACTACATCAGCCGCCGCCATTGGACACTGCGGACGCGTTGGCTTGCGCTATTTGCCACCTCAACACCGCACAGGGCTCCGCACGAATAAAGTCCGGTATTGCGGTGGGGATGGTACCTTGATCGCGTACCTCAAAGGCACCTTGTTGGAGAAACATCCTCCTACTTTGGTGCTGGATGTGGATGGCGTAGGTTATGAATTAGAAGCGCCAATGACCACGTTCTATGATCTTACCGGTACCAACACCGACGTTGTTTTGCACACTCACATGGTTGTCCGTGAAGATGCACAAAAGCTCTATGGGTTTACAAAAAAGCAGCAACGTGATTTATTCCGCAGTTTACTCAAGGTGACTGGTGTTGGACCACGCGTAGGACTGGCGATACTATCAAGCTTGTCGACCGAAGAATTTTTAATGTGTATGGCTGATGAGGATGTGGACCGTCTGACCCGGGTGCCCGGGATAGGCCGCAAAACAGCCCAGCGTCTTCTCGTTGAAATGCGGGATCGGGTTCTAACGGAAACAGATGGGGCGTTGCCCCAGATGGCGCAACCAAAGCAGATCGAACCCAACCCTATCCAGGATGCAGTCAGTGCACTCATCGCGTTAGGTTATAAACCAGCGCAAGCGAGCCGGGCAGTCAGAGAAGTCGACAGCGTTGACTCGGGCAGCGAAGAGATTATCCGCCAGGCCCTGCGAATGCTGGCGGGGAGTGCGGTATGACGGACCGTGCAGTCTCCCCCAGAAGCGAAGATGAAGAACTGCTGTTCGATCGAAGTCTGCGTCCGTCAAAAATGGACGATTTCGTGGGTCAGACCAAGATCCGTGAACAGTTGGAGATATTCATCCAGGCGGCGCGTCAACGAAAGGAGTCTTTAGACCACGTTCTTTTGTTCGGTCCACCCGGTCTGGGCAAGACGACTCTGGCCCACATCATAGCCAACGAGCTGGGTGTAAATCTGCGCCAGACTTCGGGTCCTGTGCTGGAGAAACCTGGCGATTTGGCCGCTATATTGACCAATCTTGAGCCCTATGACGTCCTGTTCGTCGATGAGATCCACCGGCTCAGCCCCGTTGTCGAAGAAATACTGTATCCGGCTATGGAGGATCACGTACTGGATATCCTTATTGGAGAAGGTCCGGCGGCGCGGTCGGTCAAGCTTAGCCTGCCGCCTTTTACTCTGGTTGGAGCAACCACGCGTGCAGGTTCCCTTACTTCTCCATTACGAGACCGGTTTGGTATCGTGCAGCGACTTGAATACTATGGAAGCGAGGAACTCGCACAGATCATCACGCGTTCTGCAGGAATCTTAAACGTACCGGTTGAACCGGCCGGCGTTGACGTGTTGGCGCAGCGCGCACGTGGAACGCCGAGGATAGCCAACCGGTTGTTACGCCGCGCGCGCGACTATGCCGAAGTTAAAGGTGACGGACGTTTAACCGAAGGCATCGCGCACGAAGCATTGAAGATGTTAGAAGTGGACGAGCAAGGCCTCGATGTTTTAGACCGCGGTTTGTTGCTGGCAGTGATCAACAAGTTTGATGGCGGTCCAGTGGGCATCGACAGTTTGTCAGCAGCGCTCGGGGAAGAACGGGGGACCATTGAGGACGTCATCGAGCCGTACCTCATTCAGCAAGGGCTATTGATGCGCACATCGCGCGGTAGGGTGGCGACCAAATCGGCCTGGCGACACTTTGGTCTCAGTATGCCGGCATCTTCGGCACAGCAGGCGTTGTTTGATTCAACCGCATGAGTCTTAGTAAGGTTGACCCAACACACACCTCAGACCCGGTACAACTCCCCAGGTCTTGGTTGCTTGTGATTCAATGACCGGCGCGTTTGAGACATCTGTACGGGTATATTATGAAGATACTGACGCCGGCGGTATTGTGTACTATGCTAACTACCTGCGATTCATGGAGCGTTGCCGTACAGACTGGTTGCGTGACCTCGGGCACGATATTAGTACTATTGGCCAACAGTTCGGGGTTTTTTTCGCTGTTCGTTCCACCAGCATCGAGTATTTCAAACCCGCGCAATTGAGTGACCTGTTGACCGTTACGGTAGACCTACAGCAGTTGAGACATGCCAGCCTCTACGTAGACCAAAATATCTTCAGAAACGATGAACTGCTGTGTGAAGGCAGCATTCGTTTGGCTGCTCTGAAGGCGGATACCCTCGATCCTACACCTATTCCGGAACCCCTGATTACAGACATTAAAAGATGGAAAATGCCATAAATATTGCAGCATCTAGCGATAGTATTTCGCTGCTATCTTTGGTCACCGAGGCCAGTCTGCTCGTCCAGCTGGTGATGCTCATATTATTACTGGCATCAATCGTCTCGTGGACTATGATATTTTCTAAACACTATAGATTAAAGAGTGCGCTCAAAACCGCAGATTCGTTCGAGGATGACTTCTGGTCCGGTGGCGACATGGCGACCCTGTATCAACAATGGACCGGTCGGCGTAGCGATGCGCAAGGCATGGCCGCGATATTTGTCGCTGGGTATCGGGAGTTCACACGCCTGAGCAAAAAGGGTGCGGTAGATCGAGCAGATATGTTGGACGCAGTGCATCGGGCGATGCGGGTAGCGCTGAATCGTGAAGTCGATGATTTGGAGACTAATTTATCGTTTCTCGCGACCGTAGGATCAACCAGTCCTTATATCGGCCTGTTCGGTACGGTATGGGGCATTATGAATTCGTTTCGGTCACTGGGTGTGGCCCAGCAAGCTACGATCGCGAGCGTTGCGCCCGGCATAGCGGAAGCGTTAATCGCGACTGCCATGGGATTGTTTGCCGCAATCCCGGCAGTGATTGCGTATAACCGTTTCTCTAACTATGTTGAGCGTTTGATCTCGAGGTACGAAACATTCACAGAAGAATTTATAAGTATAGTGAATCGGCAATCCTATCCACTACAAATGGCATCTTGACATGCATTCGGTAGTTCGACGTCGTAATAAGAAACAGATGGCGGAAATCAATGTCGTTCCGTATATCGACGTCATGTTGGTTTTGTTGGTCATATTCATGGTTACTGCGCCGTTACTCACGGAAGGTGTCAAAGTCGACCTGGTTAAGGCGGATGCCAAACAGATCGATAGCAAAGAACTCGAACCCGTTGTCGTTTCCGTAGACGAAGAGGGAAAGTACTTCATCGACAAAGAAGCTAAAGAGCCGGACGCGATACGCGCATATGCCGCTGCCGTGCTCCGACGAAATCCGAAAGTGGAGTTCATGGTGCGGGGTGACAAGGATGTAGCGTACGAAGCCGTGGTACACGCCATGGTGCTATTGCAGCAGGCCGGTGTGCCCAGTGTGGGTTTGATCACCGACCCTGAGGGAAGCTGACGTGCGCAACCAACCCAGAAGATTTGGTCTGACCACAAAATCGTTTGTTTACGCGCTGGGCATCCATGCACTTATCGGAGCACTTTTACTGGTCAGCTTTAATTTCGATCTTGGCAAGGTGATAGCTCCATCTGTGAAGCAAGAAGTACAGCCCGTCCAGGCCACTGTGGTGGCCGAGGCAGACGTTCAGAAGCAACTGGAGGCCATAGAAGCCAGGGAAAATAAGAAAAAGCTTGAGCAGCAGCAGGCAGAGAAGCGCCTCAAGGATCTGCTAGAGCAGACCAAGCAGGCCGAGAAGAAGCGTAAGGAAGAAGAGAAAAGACTGGCAAAAATAAAAGAAGAGAAGAAGAAAAAGGCAGAGGAGAAGAAAAAAGCCGAAGCCCTGGCCAAGAAGAATGCGGAAGAGAAAAAGAAAAAAGAAGAATTGGCCAAAGCCAAAAAGGAAAAAGAAAGATTAGCGAAGGCGAAAAAAGAGGAAGAACGAAAACGTAAGGAGGCTGAGAAAAAGAAACAAGCCGAACTCGCCCGCAAGAAGAAAGCAGCGGAAGAGAAGCGGCGTAAGGAATTGGCTTTACAGAAAAGACTTGAGGAAGAACGCCAACAAGCTGCTTTCAATTCTTTGTTGGCTCAATACACGCCGATCATCAGACAGAAAGTCAGTCGAAACTGGAACCAGCCGGCCAGCACACAAAGAGGAATTGCGGCGCAGGTTGTCGTGAAATTGACTGCGACGGGTGAGGTTATCTCAGCCAGGGTAAGTCGTAGCAGCGGCAACAGCGTATTCGACCGTTCGGTTGAAAACGCGGTGTATAAGGCCTCACCTTTGCCTATACCCCAAGAGCGGGGTATCAACGAGAAGTTTCGCAATTTGAATTTGACATTTAGACCTGAAGATCTGTTTTCATGAAGAATAAAAATAAATCTAAGCGTGCGCATCAATTCGTTTTGGCGTGTTTGGCGATGGTTTACTGTTTTCACGCCGAGGCTGCACTCGAGATCGAAATTACCCAAGGTGTCGAGGCTGGTATTCCCATTGCTATAGTCCCCTTCGAGTGGCGTGGAGCCGGTATACCCCCTCACATCGTCAGCGATATTGTCGAGGCCGATCTCAAACGAAGTGGGCGGTTTGACACTATCCCTCGTAGTGATTTCCTCAGTCATCCCCACGACCATAAGCAAGTAAAATTCAAGGACTGGCGACTGATTAAGGCGGAAGCCCTGGTGGTGGGACGGGTACAACAACTAGGCACGGATCAGTACCAGGTGGAATTCAGGCTATTCGACGTGTTCAAGGCGAAACAGCTGGGTGGATTCAGGTACAAAGTACCGGGCAAGTCTCTACGTAAGCTGGCCCATCAAATCAGTGACCTTATATATCTCAAACTAACGGGTGAGCGTGGTGCATTTGACACGCGTATTGCCTATGTTACGGTGGAAAGGGGGGCGACAAAAAATCGCTATTTGTTAAGGGTAGCCGATTCGGATGGGTATGGACCGGTGACCATCTTGGAATCAAATGAACCGATACTATCTCCATCGTGGTCACCAGATGGACAGATGCTGGCCTATGTTTCTTTCGAAAAGAAACGGTCGATGATTTTTACCCAGCGCCTGCGCGATGGTCAGCGGGAACTGATCGCGTCCTTTCCAGGTGTCAACGGCGCTCCGGCGTGGTCGCCAGGCGGCCGCACGCTAGCGGTGGTGTCCTCTCGAGAAGGCAATCCTGAAATCTATACACTAGACTTACAAACTAAGAACATGCGACGCCTCACGAACCATTTGGCCATCGACACCGAACCGGCTTTTTCTCCAGACGGCCGTCATATCGTGTTCACCTCCGATCGGGGTGGTAAACCACAGATCTATCGGATGCGCAGTGACGGGACAGCGGTGGAGCGATTGACCTTCGAAGGTAACTACAACGCCCGTGCTTCTTACTCTGCGGATGGTAAACGATTGACTTTAGTTACCAACCAAGGTCGCGGTTACCGGATCGGCGTGTTTCTTATCGACAGCAAGGGTTTGTTCGTACTAACCGATTCAACCCTTGATGAATCGCCGTCGTTTGCGCCTAATGGCGCGATGATACTGTACGCTACACAGCAAGGCGGTAACGGTGTTTTATCCGCGGTGTCGGCCGATGGCCGCGTTAAGCAAGTCTTACGATTCCAGAAAGGTGACGTTAGAGAACCTGCCTGGTCGCCCTATAACAGAAAACTGTAGGAGATATCCCCATGCGTAGTAAAGCTTCATTGGTACTAATTATTGTTTTAGGTTTAACCGTGGCCGCCTGTGGAGGTAAGAAAGGCGTTAAAGATGGCGAGGAGGAAGGCGTAAGCACTTCAGCCCTGGACGATGGATCCGGTAGCATGGGCTCGGCTCTGGGTGCTGCCGGTGACCTGGCTGCCCAGAATAAAGTGTATTTTGAATACGACAGTGCGGCTGTAACCGATGAATCACGAGTGTTGATCGAAGCACATGCACAGAACTTAATGGACAATCCTGGTCTCAACGTGGTGCTCGAAGGACATGCAGACGAGCGTGGGACACGAGAGTATAATCTAGCCCTGGGCGAGCGTCGCGCACTTGCAGTACAAGAGATCTTGGTTGCGTATGGCGTGGGCCGGGATCGCTTGCAGACCATATCTTATGGTGAAGAGCGCCCAGAATCGTTGGAACACAACGAGTCGTCCTGGTCGTTGAACCGACGAGTTGTCATTCTGAGGTAGTGTAAAAACATACATTAGTCTTAATCCGTGAAGTTTTATGCCAAAACTTGCACCGCTTCGTTTCTGCTGGTTTTAGTCCTAGCCGGTTGTGCCTCAAATCAGCCAGCTTCGACGACTAAATCGGTCGAAATTGGCTCCCAAGGCAACGAAGCGGTGCGTGCCACGGTAGAAATCCAGGGGTTGCGGGACGAGCTGGCACGCTTGCGCAATGAGGTGGAACTTCAAAGAAATCAACTGGATAAGCTGACCCAACGGCAGCGGGAACTGTATGACGATTTGGACTACCGATTGCGGCAACGTGAAAGGGCATTGGGTGGTGATACAGCTCTGATGCAGCCTCCCTCTTCGGGTGCGGGCTTTGGAAGCAGCAGTCCGGGAACCG
>JASJAT010000205.1 GCA_030066885.1 Arenicellales bacterium
TCTACAAAACAATTTTTGCCTTAATAGTCATCATTTCACCCTCACGCCGATTATCGCGGCGAGGCGCCGCTCCTACCCCGGATGATACATAACACTCGCATAACTGAAATTCAGAGTGCATACTAATATGGAATCCCGCGTGCGCGCCCACAACTGACCATCGTCATTCCCGCATGTCGTAAGCGGGAATCCATTGACTGAAATCTGAATTTCTTTTTCTTAGCGTGCTTTGCGCCTTTGCGAGAGACCAATGTTTTTTCTGGATGGGCAAGGCACACGTATTCGTCGCTACTTCTATAATGTTTAAAAATCAGCAGCTTATGGGCGCCTGGACTGTCTAGTATAATTACCTGTCCCTCACACCGGTCTATCATGCCGGTGTGCCCGTTCAATCAACGACTACATAGAAAGGAATACTTTGCCCTCAATTACCGGCCTAGATGGTTTATATCACCCGCGATTCGAGAAGGATAATTGTGGATTTGGCCTAATCGCCCAGATCGATGGCGAGGCGAGCCATTGGCTAATGCGGACGGCCATTGAATCCCTGCAACGTATGACCCACCGCGGTGCTGTTGCCGCCGACGGAAAAACCGGTGACGGTTGCGGATTGTTACTTAAGAAACCAGAGAAGCTACTCCGGTCCATTGCCGACGGCTGCAATTTCCCACTAGCTGACTGCTATGCGGTAGGCAACGTATTCCTCAATCCCGAATCGGACAAAGCCGATTCAGCCCGTAAGATCTTAGCCGCCGAGCTGCTGAAACAGGAACTCAACGTGGTGGGATGGCGCGAAGTACCAGTGAATGATTCGGTGTTAGGTGCTCGGGCACGAGCTACTTTGCCCAGGATCGAGCAGATCTTTGTCGATTCTCAAACTCTAGAGGAAGATGTATTCGAGAGAAAACTGTACATCGCACGACGTTGCGCCGAAAAGCGATTGGAGACTATCGATCAAACTTTCTATGTGTCCAGTCTCTCCAGTCGAATTATTCTGTACAAAGGATTGGTCATGCCGTCTGCTTTGGAGACGTTTTACCCAGACCTAGGTAACCCGTTACTGGAGTCCTCGCTCTGTGTTTTTCACCAACGTTTCTCAACCAATACCTTACCACAGTGGAGGCTGGCTCAGCCTTTTCGCTACCTGGCGCATAACGGTGAAATCAATACGATACAGGGCAATCGAAACTGGGCGAACGCGCGCAGCTACAAGTTTCAAACTCCCTGGATACCCGACTTTGATGATGTGAGACCCCTGGTGTCGGACCGGGATTCCGATTCAGCCAGTGTTGATAACATGCTGGAAGTCTTGCTAATGGGGGGAATGGACATATTTTTGGCAACGCAGATGATGATTCCGCCGGCTTGGCAGAACCTGGATTCAATCGATCCCGATTTACGTGCATTCTACGAATACTATTCCATGCACATGGAACCGTGGGATGGTCCGGCGGGTATCGTGATGACCGATGGAAGATATGCTGCTTGTACTTTGGATCGCAACGGACTCCGGCCTGCTCGCTACGTGGTAACCAAGGATGGTGTGATCACATTAGCCTCCGAAATCGGCGTATATGACTACGACCCTAGAGACGTGGTTACCAAGGGCAGACTGAAACCCGGTCAAATGGTAGCAGTTGATACCGAATCCAAGACGTTACTGTTACCGGAGGATATACAACAAAGGCTCAAATCACGGGCGCCTTATAAAAAATGGTTACGTCAGGAACGCCGCAACATCAGGATATCCGGTGACGAGGATTTAGAACCTGCCACGTTAAATCCAGCCTCGCTGACCGTATATGAAAAACTATTTCAGGTCACCAACGAAGAACGAGACCAAGTCATCCGCGTTTTAGCCGAAGGTGGTCAGGAGGGCGTCGGGTCAATGGGCGATGACACACCGCTGCCGGTGTTATCGAAGCAGATTAGGAGCCTCTATGATTATTTTCGACAGGATTTTGCCCAAGTAACAAACCCACCTATCGATTCGTTGCGCGAGCGAATCGTTATGTCGCTTGAGACTGAAATAGGTCGTGAAAAAAATTTGTTCGAAGAGGATGTGATACACGCCAAGCGCTTGTTACTTGACTCTCCAGTACTTTCGTTTACACGCTTCGATAAGCTCAAGTCCATACAAGACGAAGCCTATGCAAACCTTATCATTGATCTCCACTACGAAAAGGATTCAAACCTCGAGAAAGCGTTAATGGAAATATGTGACTTGGCGGAGGAGGCTGTTCGTGGCGGTAAAGTCATATTGATATTAACCGACCGGGATGTAAGTAAAGACAAGATCCCAATACACGTGCTACTGGCCACCGGGGCAATACACCACCGATTGGTCAAGAGTGGGTTGCGTTGTGATGGAAATATCATCGTAGAAACTGCAACTGCTCGGGATCCTCACCATTTCGCCGTACTCATTAGTTATGGTGCTACAGCGATATATCCCTATCTTGCATACCAATGTATTCAGGATATGGTTCGTGTTGGAGAGATCCCAAAAAAGAAGAACCCGTTGAAGTTGATGCAGGATTACCGCAAAGCGATAAACAAAGGACTCTACAAAATTGCTTCGAAAATGGGCATATCAGCGATATCGAGCTACCGTGGCGCACAGTTGTTTGAAATTGTCGGGCTGGATCAGTCTGTCGTTGACATGTGTTTTACCAATTCAGTTAGCCGCATACAGGGAATGACGTTTGAACAACTCGATGCTGAACAACGTGAATTGCATGATAAGGCTTGGGACAACAAGCAGCCGGTAGGTCAAGGTGGACTACTCAAATACATCCACGGTGGTGAGTACCACGCGTTTCACCCTGAAGTAATTCACACTTTGCACAATGCGGTGACAACAGGAAACTATACGGACTATCTGGAATATGCCAACCTGGTCAATAACAGGCCAGTTACGGTTTTGCGCGACCTCCTCAGTCTGAAGACAGAGGCCGCCCCTATTCCCATAGAGGAGGTAGAACCGGTTGAGGCGATAACTCCCCGCTTCGACAGTGCGGCCATGTCCCTAGGCGCCCTTTCACCGGAAGCACACGAAGTACTTGCTCAGGCCATGAATAACCTCGGCGGCCGATCCAATTCAGGTGAAGGCGGCGAAGACCCACAGCGCTACGGCACAACCAAGACCTCAAAAATAAAACAGGTTGCTTCCGGGCGGTTCGGAGTTACCCCGGAATACCTAATAAACGCCGAGGTGTTGCAGATTAAAATTGCCCAAGGAGCTAAACCCGGTGAAGGGGGACAATTACCAGGCCACAAAGTCAATGAGATGATCGCGCAGCTGCGCTATTCCTCGGCCGGTGTCGCCCTGATCTCGCCTCCACCGCATCATGATATCTACTCAATTGAGGACCTAGCCCAGCTGATTTTCGATCTTAAGCAGATCAATCCACGGGCCCTTGTATCGGTCAAATTGGTAGCCAAAGCCGGTGTAGGCACGATCGCGGCCGGCGTGACCAAAGCGTATGCCGACCTAATTACAATCTCGGGTTACGACGGTGGCACCGGTGCCAGCCCGTATACCTCTATCAAGTACGCGGGTGGACCGTGGGAGTTAGGGCTAACCGAAACCCATCAAACTCTTCGATTAAACGATCTTCGCGACAAAGTCAGGCTGCAGGCCGATGGCGGTCTCAAGACCGGTCTGGACGTGATCAAAGCCGCAATTCTCGGTGCAGAGAGCTTCGGTTTTGGCACCGCCCCTATGATCGCGATGGGCTGTAAATACCTGCGAATATGCCACCTGAACAACTGTGCTACTGGAGTGGCTACCCAACACGACGTTCTCAGGAGAAAACATTTTTCGGGAACCATTGAGAAGGTGGAGAATTTTTTTCGGTTTGTAGCACAGGAAGCCCGGGAATGGATGGCTCAATTAGGGGTGCGAACAATGGAAGAGTTGATCGGTGCTACTCACCTGCTGCAAGCGCTACCAGGTGAAACCGGCAAACAACGCAACCTCGACCTGTCGCCAATTCTATCCGATGCCGGCGTAGATGATCGTAAACCTCAATTTTGTACAGCATCCAGCAATCCGCCTTTTGACAAAGGTGAGCTGGCCGAACAGATGGTAGCTGATATGTTGCCCAGCATTGAATCTGCGGCCGGTGGCGAGTTCGAGTACCGAATTCGCAACACCAATAGATCTATCGGGGCACGCGTATCCGGAGAGATCGCCAAACGGCATGGCAATCTTGGCATGGAGGACATGCCGGTGGTTGTGAAACTTAAAGGGACTGCAGGTCAGAGTTTTGGTGTATGGAATGCTGGCGGACTCCACTTGCAGCTGGAGGGGGATGCCAACGACTATGTCGGCAAAGGTATGGCCGGTGGCAAGATCGTGATTTATCCCCCTGCAGGCAGTGAGTTTTCGAGTGTGGATACCACAATCATCGGCAACACCTGCTTGTATGGTGCTACGGGTGGTAAATTATATGCAGCGGGTAAGGCCGGTGAGCGTTTTGCAGTACGTAACTCGGGGGCTTACGCTATCGTGGAAGGGATCGGTGACCACGGTTGCGAATATATGACCGGTGGTGTTGTTTGTGTGCTGGGTGAGACCGGCATCAATTTTGGAGCCGGTATGACCGGTGGCATGGCATTTGTTTTAGACAAGGAACGGTTGTTCCCCGATCGATATAACCGTCACCTCATCGACATCCACCGGTTGACACCGGAGCATATGGAAGCACACTTGAATTATCTGCATGGCATGGTGGGTGATTACGTCGCTCAAACCAATAGCACTTGGGGCCAAGAAATCTCTGACAACTTCGAGGATTTCATCCAGCATTTTTGGTTGGTGACCCCGAAAGCGACCGATCTTGAGTCTTTGTTGGATACCCTGTTGCAAGCAGCGTAGCCAACTAACATTTCCGGCCTAAGTCATCTCGTGAGCAACCCTTTTCAGTTCGTCGACGTACCAAGACAAGACCCCCCGAAAGCTTTTTCATTGTCACGGATACAAGACTGGCATGAGATATATGGGCACTACGCAAAGGAAACTGCCGAGGCTCAGGCCGACCGATGTATAGCCTGCGGTAACCCATATTGTGAATGGAAATGCCCAGTTCACAATTACATACCGAATTGGCTAAAAATGATTGCTGAGGGCAATTTACTTGAAGCTGCCGAACTGTCCCACAGAACAAACTCGCTACCGGAAATTTGTGGCCGCATCTGCCCACACGATCGATTGTGTGAAGGGGCGTGCACTCTAAACGACGGTTTTGGTGCGGTTACCATAGGCGCAGTCGAAAAATACATTACGGATGAAGCGCTTTCATTAGGGTGGCGACCCGACTTATCTCATGTCGAGCAAACCGACAAGCGCGTCGCCCTGGTCGGTGCGGGACCCGCTAGCTTAGCATGCGCGGATGTACTTACTCGTAATGGCGCAACCGCTGACGTGTACGATCGCTACCATGAGGTCGGTGGCCTACTCACTTTTGGCATCCCCCCCTTTAAGTTGGAAAAGGACATCGTCAAACGCAGGCGTAAGCTGTTGGAGGAACAAGGAGTTAAATTTATCTTGAACACGGAGGTAGGCACCGATTTGAAATTTGATTATCTGTTAGACAATTACGACGCCGTGTTTTTAGGTATGGGAGCTTATACCTACATGAAGGGGGGCTTCCCCGGCGAGGGAATAGGTGAGGTTTATGATGCTCTGCCGTATCTCATATCCAATATCAATAGGGTGATGAACTGGGAAAAGCATCCAGAAGAGTTCATCGACATGAAAGGAAAACAAGTTGTAGTACTAGGTGGGGGTGATACGGCCATGGATTGCGTTCGTACGGCCGTCAGGCAACAAGCATCTAAAGTCACCTGCTGTTATCGACGCGACGAAGAAAATATGCCTGGTTCCCGCCGGGAGGTGTTCAATGCAAAAGAAGAGGGTGTACGTTTTTTATGGAATCGTCAGCCCGTTGAAATCGTCGGCAACGGAATCGTGACGGGGGTGAAAGTGGTGCAAACCGAACTTAGCGATCCTGATAACAGAGGACGCAGAACTCCTCAACCCATAGCCGACAGCGAACAACTGATTCCGGCAGACAGCGTGATTATTGCTTTTGGATTTCGTCCGAGCCCCTCTACTTGGTTTGATGACTTTAGTATTGAATTTGATGAAGGTGGGCACGTCATCGCTGGCCAAAACGAACATCAGTACCAAACAACTAATCCGAAAGTCTTCGCCGGGGGTGACATGGTTAGGGGCTCCGATTTGGTAGTAACAGCGGTTTGGGAAGGCCGGATGGCTGCCCAGGGGATTGTTGAATATCTGGGAATAGGCAAATCAACCCATGCAATGTGAGTCTCACTTACCCGGGGATTTAGAATGATACCAAGTCAAGATAGGCTTATCGTCGCGTTAGACTTATCCTCACCTTTGGCCGCCAGAGAGCTGGTAGAGCGTCTGGACGAAAGCATAACTTTCTATAAGCTTGGCTTGGAGTTGTTCATGGCGGGAGGGTATTTCGAGCTGGTCGATTGGCTATTGAAAAAGAATAAGAAGGTCTTTGTCGATCTTAAATTTTTTGACGTACCCGCCACAGTAAGCAGTGCCGTACGACAACTCAACAACAGAGGGATTAGTTTCGTCACTGTGCATGGGAACGATTCGATCGTACAGGCTGCGGTGAACGCTAAGGACGACATTAAGCTTCTGGCTGTCACGGTTTTGACCAGCCTCGATCGCGGCGATTTAAAAGATCTCGGCTTCGATTGTGATGTCGAGGAATTGGTCTTGTCCCGCGCCCGCAGGGCTGCACAAATAGGATGTGATGGAGTTATTGCGTCTGGGCTGGAGGCTGCACGGCTACGCCAAGAACTGGGTAGCAAACTGCTTATCGTCTCACCTGGCATTCGTCCAGTAGACAACGACGACGACCAGAAAAGGGTAGTTACCCCAACTCAGGCCTTTGAAAACGGTGCGGACTATATCGTGGTGGGTCGCCCCATCCGAGACGCAGCGGATCCCAAACAAGCTGCTGAAAAGATACAAAAACAAATAGCAACCCTCTTCTCCCATTGAAACATAACCAGTGTGCAACCCTATATCTAATAAACGATACGTTCGATCCGAAGTTTTTGTACAAGCGAATTTGCAGCAAACTCCAAGATGCTCGGTTTGACTCGAATATGAAAAGCAAAAGATTCTTGTGTGCCCTGGCACGTGAACCTGTCGATTGCACGCCGATCTGGGTCATGC
>JASJAT010000039.1 GCA_030066885.1 Arenicellales bacterium
CCTGTAGCGGTACCACAAACTTGGTAGTGCAATTGACAACTCGACCCAAACACATGACACTTAAATGAGGTGTTTCTGAGCAAGAATGAGGATAGGTGAGTGTCAGGAGTTGGTATAAGGCGAATCGGATTCACAATCGCTGCCGTTACCGCGTGGTTGAACCCGAGTATTGCCTGGGGTGATTCACAGAATGAGGTATTCAAGCGTCTGACGGACGCCGTAAAGGAATATAGCGCCACAGCTAAAGAGCAGCAAAAGATTGATCAATTCCATATCCAGTTTGCCCTGCGCAGGGCAGTGACGGCGGAACGTCCAGGCATCCCCTATCGATGGAACAATCTTCACACCAACCACAAAGGGGAAATCGTTCTGCTGGACTTCATCGGTCCCAGAGGTAATGGGCGTGTCTGTGTTGATTTTAAGCACACCTATTATTTAGGCGGAGCATCGCCGATTGAGGATGAAGGGACTATCTGCCAGGATAGCGAAGGAGTGTGGGATGACATGATCGTTCGGGCTGTGTACGAGGGTAAAGGCGCCACGAACCAAGTTGCGGCAGCACCACGATACAGCACACAGGTTGTTCGCGATGTGCAAACCCTTTTGGTTCGACTTAATTATGATCCGGGTCCGGTAGATGGTCTCTTTGGCCAAAGAACAAGGCGTGCAATCGAGTACTACCAACGCGATGAAGGCTTGTCGATAACCGGGGAACTATCGGAGAAACTTGTAGCGAGTTTAAACCGGTCGGTAGCGGTTTTAGACGGATTGCCGTCAACGGCAGAAACCATAGCCGTTGGCGATGAGTCAACGGAAACCCCATCCTCAACACGCCCCGGTAGCCCGGGGGGACTCACAGTTGAAGAAGATCTAGGGCCCACAACACCGCCGGATATGGAAAACAATTTAGATTCTGCATCTAAGGCGACCGTGCCTCCTGATCGAGCACCTCAACCCACCGGTTTAGGCTCTTCTCTCACAGGTGGGAACTCACCACGTGAGCCGGGTAAAGAGGACTTCAAAGCCGCATCTGTAGATCCCAATTTAGGGGTGATGAACACGAAAGACAGCTCATCCGCGGCTTCGAATCCCGAAGATACTGAAGTCGCAGCAAACAACGAGCAGTCTCTTCTCCTCACCATCGAGGATGTCGATAGTCTGACTGCACAGGCCCCGACCACAACGGAAACGAAAGATCAGACAGCATTACACGAGTCAACTGACACGCCCAGTGCGCATGCGGCTCAAGTTAATGAGGGGCAAGACGCTGTTGATCAGGCTCAAAGCAGTGAAAGGGCGAGTATACAGAACAAAGATAAAACCCCTGCAAGCAAAGATGTCGAAGAATCAAACAGCGTAGGGATCGCTGTAGCGTCATACGATTCCAATTGGTTTATGGTGCTCATAGGCTTGGTGTTCTGCGGCGTGGCTGGCCTCATCGCTGCCCGATATCTATCTTCAGCGGGAGACAGATCGACCCTGCGCCAAGCTGAAACGGACCGGATGGAAGCGGAATTAGATAATAAGATTGCGATCGTTGTTGGACAGGCTGACAAAGGTTTGGACAAAGTACCCAAGTTGGACCGGGACGCCGCCGCTGGGATTCACAGACCTTCGTCCGAAGGTGTCCGGATGCCATCTGGCTCGAAAGAAGCGGTAGAGATAGAGCGCCAAAATGAACAAAGTGTACCCGTTGCTGGTGCACAAGAATTAAGTTCACGTCCAGCAGATATTCAAAGGACAGACATCAGCGCGTCAGCGGTGGGAAAAGTGCCACCGACCCAGGTATCGCCAGAGGTCCTGTCAGTAGCGGAAGACCCACTGCAACATCATGTAGATGAAAACAGCACGCAAGATCTCGTTGTTGAATCCGATAGACACTTCGCAAAAACAAAGTCACATGATGAAGTGACCCGCGAAACCACACCGGACGAAACCCCATATAAAGAGATGAGTCGGGGAACGATGGAAGGTTCGGAGGACATGCCTGGTCAACAATCGAATGATGAAGATTCTGAAGCGGACTCTCCGGACACTATCTTGCAAGCCGTTACAGAATTCGACGAACTGATCAAGGAAACGGAACTTGTCCTTGCCATGGATCTAGAACCGGATTCCCGGGACCACATAACCAAAGCGATTGAACAAGCGACAAAACTGATTAAAAAAGCCTTTGAGAAAGATCCCGTCGAGGGTAATTCACACAAATACACTAAAAAGGCTATAAGAAAAGCTACGAAACTGATTGAACAGGCGCTCGAGGAACATTTAGCAGTCGAGATTTCACAGCTGCGGGTGAAGAACGAGTGACCATGACCTATGGATTGCAAAGGTTCCCTTAACTTTCGCACCTATGGGCAACATACAGACTAGTTTTGAATTTTTACAGCCGGTAGGTTTTGATTACATCAGGATCGGGTTCCGCCCCCAGGCCAGGTTCACACGGCACACGAAAGCGCCCATCTGTTGGATGAATGAAGTTGCCATATAGACTCGCTTCATGATCAACGAATAACCTCTCGACGAAGCCGGAATCGGGTATTGCCGCCATCAACTGTAACGTCGCCAGCCAACCCGGTCCAAAGTAGGGCGAATGGGGCATCAACTTCAATCCATGCATTCTGGTCAATTCAGCAACGCGTTGAAACTCCGTTACACCGCCGACTTTGGTCACGCTCGGTTGAACGTAGGTTACCGCATTGCAGGACAGCATTTGCTGAAACTGATATTGGGTGCACAGGTTTTCACCCGCAGCCAATGGGATACCCACATCTTTCTGTAAGGCAGCCAGGGCGTCGAAGTCCTCCGGCGGAAAAATCGGTTCCTCCAACCACAAAAGGTCATAGGATTTAAAGCGTAAGGCCATATCGTGTGCTTGAGCAGGTGTCCATGGGCAATTGGTATCGACGGTCAGCGCTACGGTATTTCCGATTTGGTCGCGTGCCGCTTTCACCTCAGGCTCATTGATCTCATGCAATTTGATAACTTTGTAACCTTGGTCCAGCGAGGCTTGGCATTTGGCAGCTACAAGCTCGACATCACCGTAGCGATACAGGCTTGAATACCCCTCGATGGACGTTTGTGGTGCGGCGTCTTCGTTGATGAACTTGCATAACGGATTACCTGAAGCCTTTGCCGCAAGATCCCATAAGGCGATATCCAAGCCCGAGAAGGCGAACATGGTAATACCATAGCGACCGAACAAATGAAGGGTTTGCTGTAACTTCCGCATAAAATAGGGTATTTCATCTATCTCGCTACCAACCACCAGTGGCACTACCATATCCTCTAAAGCTGATACCACGGCACTCTGACAGCTATAACTGAAGGCTTCTCCCCAGCCGACCAAACCATTTTCGGTTTCCACTTTAACTAAGACAATTTCCTGCGCCTCCCACGGCTTACCGCCGGACTTGGGTACTACTGGCCCGATCGAAAAGGGTATCCGCAACGGAATGACACTGATCGCCGCGATCTTCATTCTGTGTAAACCTCTAATATTATTTTTTTAAGACATTTGAACAATTGAATTGAGTCGACTGTTCTCGTACTGACACTCTTTCATGGATAACGGAATCCTGCGGTAATGTATTATCTTGTAGGAGTGATTAAAACCGCTAACCTGGTTTAGCTGTGTAAGGAAACAATGTGGCCGTGGTATCCAGAAAAATTATCGCGGTGAGGGCGCCGCTCCTACCAGGCAGGTTTTGTGGCTAAGCGAGAGATTAGTGGGCAAAGCACACGTTTTGTCCTGAGGATGATAACTACATCGCAGGGCAGAGGGGTTGCTTCAGGTTTTCACAGTTCACTTTTTACTTTCAACTTTGTACTTTGGCTCGTTTGTAATGGCGCTTATTTTAGACCGGCAATAGCCGGGAATATAACCAACGATAATATCTAAAGGACTCTCTTCATTGACGAAAGACAAAGGTATCCGCTTACGCGGAATAATCGCCTGTATTGCCGCAACGTCAACCATGACGGTAACTTTGGGTCTGACCTGGCCGTTGCTCGCGATCGTGTTGGAACGCCAGGGTGTGCCCGTCTGGTTAAATGGACTGAGTGCGTCGACACAAATGTTGGCGATTCTAGCAGTTGCTCCGCTTGGGCCGCGTTTAATCGGCTGGCTCGGTACAGTGCGAGTAATGGCGCTCGGTATCGTCGGTATGGCGGCAGCGCTTCTGTTACTACCGGTTTTTCCGAACGTTTGGGCGTGGTTTCCTATTCGGTTTTTACTGGGACTTGCGGCTGAACTTGTGTTTACCGGAGGCGATATTTGGATTAACCAACTTGCGCGAGACTCGACCCGCGGTCGTTTGATTGGCATCTATGGCACTTTTCTACATGCTGGTTTTGGCGTCGGTCCCGCTACCATCGCTATCGTGGGCAGTGATAATTGGACCGCCCTCTATTTGGGTGTAATCGTAGTGGCACTTGGGCTTATACCATTGGTTTGGTCCAAAGGTGCCGCACCACCGGTGGAGGGCAAACTTCGTGCCAGAATATTCCACTTTTTACGCATTGCACCAACGCTTATGATTGCGGCTTTAATATTTGGATTGATAGATAGCACCGTCCTGGCCTTACTGCCAGTTTACGGAGTACAGAAGGGATTAGGTGCAGAGGAAGCCGCTTTGCTCTTAACCATGTTTGTGTTTGGCAGTGTGTCCGGTCAGATACCCATTGGCTGGCTTGCGGATCATATGGATAAACGTGCGTTGCTTGCATGGTGTGTTCTTGTTGCGATGATAAGTATCGGTGCCTTGCCCTTTGTCATCGGTAATGTTGCTGCAACATGGGTGACGATGGTGTTCATGGGGCTCACGGCGGGAAGCTTTTACGTGATCGCTATGGCAATGATTGGCGTCCGATTCAAGGGAGCGGACTTGGTAAGCATCAATGCGAGTTTCGTTTTCCTATGGGGCCTGGGAGACGTAATAGGACCGTTTATCGGCGGCGCGGCGATCGATACTTTTGGCCCTGACGGAATGCCGGCAGTCGGTGTATGCGTGTGTACACTTTTCCTGGCTCTCGTGTTGTTCCGACGCCGACAAGACGCTATCTCCAACTAGTCCTAGTTGCATTATTCGTTACCGAAACGAGGCTATTGTGTTGCGTACATCGCGTGTCAAAGAGAGCAGACCGATCCCGATAAACGTATAAAAAACAGGGTAGAACATAAAATACAGTCTCGTCGAGCTGGAATATCCGGTAACCCGTAAAAGGGTAAATATCAAAAACTGCAACAACACTGTGCCGGCTATACCGAAATACACAGCATCCATTATGTTGGTTTGCCGTGTTTTTGTTATCAAGACGAGTCTTGACAAGACACCGATCACGGCCAGCCAAAAAAGATAGGGAATAAATCCTCGGTAAAATTCCAGCAGTTTCCTAAGATACTTGGATTTATTTTTCTTGAGGCGCGTGTAAAAGTCAGGCAGAAGATGTTGTCTATTGTCTTCGATACGAACCGGTGAATTGACCAAGCGGGAGATGACCAACAGGTCACGTTCGCTGCCCCAGGAATGAAAATCTTCTATGTTGAGGTCGTGCCCGATTCCTATTATTTTATCGAATACTTTAGTAAAGCTTCTAAAAAATGCATTCGTATATCCGGGATGCCAAGGGGGAAATACACCGAACAGCGGTTTGCTGCAGGCGAACTTCTTTTCGGCACAGGCTGTTTCTATCTCCTTACCTACCTGATCGTAAAACTCGAGTACTGCGGATCCTCCTTTGTCGTAGTAGCCTGCCTTACGAACTGCTGACCTGAAACTCCACGGCAGTTGTAAAGAGTGGATAGGTTTTCGGACTTCATTGGCCTTCTTGTCTAAATCGAGTTCGCTTCCACTGGGTAAAGCATATAATTTGTCCAGTACATCCGGTTGGGCTGCGTAGTTGCGATGCCAGTGCTTCGCGTCGATACCAAGTAATCCACCGAAAGCTCGCTTGAACTCAGGGGTTTTTAGTTCAACAACGGCGTGGACGCCGTATTCTTGATAGTTTTTCCAAGCGATGGCGTAAGTACCCAGAGCCCATATTGCGGCGGGGATCAAAACCACTTGCAGAAGCTTGGTCACGGTCTGTGCGTTACCCAATCCCCAGCTCCTCCACGTGGAGTAGGCCATGGCCATCAATAGCCAAATCAGATAAGGCAGTATCCAGGCTCCTTCTTCCCGGTTGTTCCAAAACATTACCAGGATGATGCCAAACAGCACCGACAACCCAATGTTCACCTCCCGTCGCTTCATGAAATCCACGGTAACAATGATCGACAGCGCGATCAGAGTGAGTACCACGGGTTGGTGCAGCATTTCCCGAAACGCCGAGGCTATGGGTCCATAGTTATAGGAGAAGGGATTAAAAAGTAAGAGTGTGAAAACAAACAGCAGAAACCAGTTGTTGCTGCTGAATCTTTTGAAAGCAAGCAAGGACAATACGCAACCCGCGATATAAAAAAGGTGATGCGACAACAACAGCGGGATGCCCAAGAAGTTCATCAGCGCGATCCACATCGGTGTTATCGGTCCCTTCATCAAGGTCTTCTCGGAGTAAGTACCGAGCCAATTCCCTTCCAAAATTGACATCGCCTGATGCAGAAACAGCGTTACGTCGTGTGGCATACGTGTCAATGCTAGAAATGGCCACCATCCTACGAGTGCAATCTTGACAACGACAAGGATTATCACCAGGAACCATAATAGACGGTCTGAAATCATACCGATGGGGGAGTAAGGCAGCCTTTGTTCAACGCCGGCCGGTAGTTTGTCGGCAGGGGGTCAGGAACAGACATGCTGTTAAGTAACTAACTATTCCAGATGCTGCAAACGGAACGCCTCTATCTGTAAAAAAAAGTTCCATGAGGGGAACGGACAGTAAAAGGGGCACATAAACAAAACGCCTGCCGGAAAGTAGCCCCAGCCAAAACGCCATACCGATTACCGAAGCGAGAACACTGAAATAGATAACGAGCAGATTAAAATAAAAAGGTTTACGGATCCCTGGTATAGCGTCCGCTATTACATGGCCGTAATTGTGCAGAAATCCGATAGAGCAGAGTATAAAAAAAACAGATAACACTAACCAGACACTCGACAGCCGGGTTTTATCTATGTTTACTGCATCAGGTGCTTTCTTTTGTGAGTGATGTTGCCAGTAGGCGTGAGCAAATAGTAGAAAAAACACTGCGGAGGGGTACCATCCGGCAGGGTTCCCTCTGACAGTGAGTTCTCGAGCATCGGGGAGGAAAAAGAACGCAATCACACAATGTATAACCAAACCAACTAACAATATCGTTCGCAGATTTGGAATGTTAGTCGGTTTGGTGAGAACAAAGCCCAAACGGCCACTGAATTGACCCCGGTTCCGCGCCAGTGCCGTTCCTATCAAGATTAACATCGCACCCACTATTTCTGTCACTTCTTCGAACCACCTGCTCCAGGCATTTGTAACACCGAATGTCTTGTAAACGAATTTGGGATATTTGGGGTGATGTTCTAAATATTCCTGTAGAACCACGAAAGCGAACGTTAAGAAGCCGGCAACGATATAAGCCGTTGCCCGACGGCCTCCATCCAGATGAGAGGTCGCCTTCAGTCCAAAAACAAGGACGGCCAAGCCCACGATCCCGAATGGAGTCAACGCAGTCCAAGGACTGTCAAACCATTGCTCGCTGAGCAGCGAAACCCGTTCATGAATCGACCCCACTTCATCATAAGATAAGCCTGCGATGACCAGGGCGAGGCCCCATAGGGCCCAACGCGATGTATGTTGCCGTAAATAGGTAAGCTCATAAACCAACATAGCGGCGGCAAACAACAAAATTGCTGTCCACCAAGTCGGATAATTCATTTCGAATATCATCCGAAATGAGCCGCGACGGTGGATCCAGACCTCCGGCAACTGAGAATAGATTTTTGGGTAGTTATAGAGGATCAAAGGCAAGCTAACCAACACGAATGTTATGGCCCACCACGGTCGAGAGTCGGACCTTGCTACCGAGGCTTGGTTTTCGATATCCATTGACGGTACATAAGGTATTTACTAAACAAGTCGGTTAAAACATGCCTGGTTAGATCGCACAGCCACAATACGATGTTCTAGATCCGTTTCGAGGTTTGAACATATTTCTTATTAGGCTGGAAAAGCCAATTCCGGCGAATGCTCCAGCGCGCACTCTAGGGAGTGTGCTAGCCGATGCGCCCAGCGATATTGATCTTCCCCGGTTTCTATTAGATCGTGACGCAGTTCAAACAATAAATGTGGGATGCCTCGCTTTTCTCCATGGACGGGGATAGTGTAATCGGTAAAGTCGTCAACAGAATAAGGATTGTTGTCCCCCACGCAAAGCAGTTCGTCCTGTGTTAGCAGGTCATAAAACAGTTTTGCCAGTCGTGCGTCTCTATTGTAGAGAAGGCCGATATCCCATGGCCTGGATTCGCCGTGATACACAGGTGTAAAGCTATGAATAGCAAGAAGTATGGTCGGTTGTTGCCGCGCTAAGCGTTGGTCAATGATTGCGGCGATTGCGTCATGGTAAGGATCGAAAATTTCTTTTCTGCGGGCTTCGATTGCTTCCTCAGAGAGATCATGATTACCAGGAACCAGTGTGTTTTCACTTACTTTTACTATCGAACTTTCAGCATCGGGCGGCCGATTGCAGTCGATTACCAACCGTGAATACACCTGTTGAACCAACGTAGCATCGAAACGACGAGCAAACTCTTCCGCTAACCCTTGGGCTCCTACATCCCACGCTATATGTCGTAGAAGATCCTCTTTCTGTACTCCCAATGAGCCCAGTCTGCGAGGTATTCTGTTCCCGGCATGGTCGCAGACGAACAAGTAAGGAGATGTGCTTCCTGAACGATCGATGACAACTGCAGGGGGTTCTTCTCGTTCCAATAGTTTGAACACTTTACCGTTTGCTCAAGTGATTTGATCTGGTTTTCGATTGTTAGGGTTCTGTCGCGTTGTCGTCAACCGCCTGCCGATTCCCATTTGTGTAACTACCATTCCAATCGTTATCAAGACTAGAGCTGTCCAGCTGGCTTGGGTTGGTATCTCATCCAGGAACAACCAGCCCCAAAACAAACCAAACATGGGGATTAATAAACTGACCTGAGACAAGAAAGTCGTTCCAACCTGGTGTACGATTTGTATGCGTAGCATATACGCAAAGGCGGTGGGTACCAGCCCCAGGAAAATCAGCGCGGTGATAGACGACCATTCTGGACTTGACGGAAATGGGTTGTCAAATAGCAATATAACCGGTGCCATATATATGCTGGAGGTGGCAAGTATACCGGCACTCATCACTAGCGGCGGCACACCGGTTATACGCCTGACGATCAATGAAGACAGGATGTAGAAACTTACCGCAGCGACAATGGCGAGCTGGCCTAACACAGCTTCCGAGCTGCCGTCTAACGCTTCCACGCCAGTCAGAACAACGACCCCAGAAAATCCTATTGTTACACCAGCAAATTTAGGCAAAGTGAATCGATCATCATGTGTAAGGAAGTGTGACAGCAGTAAAGAGATGAAAGTACCACTGGCGATCACAATGGAAGTAGTACCGCTGGTAATAAACTGTTGACCCCAGCTGATTAGGGTAAATGGAACCGCGTTATACAAAAGCCCTGTAGCAAAAAATAACAACCAGGTTTTTTGGTCTCGAGGAAAGCTAAACGACATTCCTAATACAAGTGGAATCAATGCCGCGGTAGCAATGACGATGCGCCAAGCCGCGATTGAAAAAGGAGAAAAATCTTTTAGCGCGACCTCGATACACATAAACGCAGAAGCCCAAATAGCGCCGAGGCAGACCAGCTTGGCTGTATCGAGAACTGTTGGAGGTCTGATTGTCTGCAAAATGACTAATGCGGTAATTCAAAGGGAATCGGGTTTCTGGCTATTCTGCATCCTGTTTGCTCAGTGCAGCCTGTGCGCGAATCCGTGATTCGACAAAAGTGTTGACTGTCCGCTCTACGTCTTTTGTGGTTGTTTGCCATGAGCAAACACTGATTCGAATGACGGGTTGTTCTTGCCACATGGTGCCACCGCACCAGCATTCTCCAGATTTTTGTATGTTTTCGAGTGTTGCGCTGGTTAATTGCGGATGATCACAGGCGACTAAGACCTGGTTAAACACGACATCGTTAAGTATTCGAAAGCCCTTGAGTCGAAGCTTTTCGGCAAACTCCTGCGCCCTATCACAGAGTTGTTCTACTAATGTTGCGATACCATTTTTACCCAAGGACTTTAAGGTTGCCCAAAGCTCAACCGCACGTGCGCGGCGCGACATATCAGGTGTAAACAACATGCCGTCTCTATTCTCGCTCCACTGGATATATGACGCCGTCGCCTGCATGGCGGAAACCAGGGTATCCCGATGTCGGCAGAGAATGATGCCGCAGTCGTAAGGTGCGTTGAGCGTCTTATGGGCATCCACAGACCAAGAATCCGCTTTTGAAGCACCGGTGTACAAGTGAGACTTAGAACTAGACCCGCCGGCCCACAGCCCGAAAGCACCGTCAACATGAACCCAAGCGTTTGCCGATTTGGCGCTCTCGCATATTTCGTCGAACGGATCGAACGCCCCCGAATTTACATTGCCTGCCTGCGTAATCACCAAGCTGCGATCGTCTAACACAGGGAGCGCACGAGCTAACATTCTTCCCTGCTCATCAGCCGGGACAAGTTCAACCCTTTCTTTACCCAAACCGAGTAACGACAGAGCTTTGAAAACAGTCGCATGGGCTTGTTCGCCGACAACGACTCGTATTTCAGGTGCGCCAAAGAGTCCATTTGCATTCACGTCCCAATCTTGCCTTCTCAACAGCTCATTACGTGCTGCGGCAACTCCGCATAAAATGGAGATCGAACTTCCACCGACCAATCCGAGTGCGGTGTTATCAGGTAGATCGAATAATTCGATTAGCCAGCGTTCACACACTTGTTCTAACTGGGAGACGGTGGGCGACATGACATAAAGCGCCGGATTTTGATCCCAAGCATCAGCCAGCCACTTTGCACCGAGTGCTGCGGGTTGTACTCCGCCGTTGACAAATCCAAAGTATCGACCACCGGTTTGAGCGACTGTCGCAGGAGAGCCAATACCATGTAACGCCGCCAGTAATTCCGAGGGCTCACAAGAGCGTTCAGGTAGTGGTTCGTCGAATTGCCCCAGCTTGGCAATATCACTGGCGTTAGGGTATACCGGTCTGTCCTGAATAGAGTTGATGTAGTCCAACGCGTACTCATGGGCTTGCTGGAGCAGTGCGGCTAAATTAGGGGGGACATTTGTGGTCTTGTTACTGTTAGTAGTCATGGTTTGATCTCGGCTCATTTGTGGACCAATGTGTCAATCTGTCCCCAAATAAAGCAGTGCGTTGTTAGACTGTAGCCAGCCTCAACTGCAGGTGAAGAAAAAAGCTGCGGTTTCAATGAGTATCATTTTCATCCGGTACGCTCTCCACCCCGTTATTTTTTCGGCCTTGTATTTCCTCTTTATCCCAACTCGTTTAGTGCAAAATTTACCTTGCGGTGGCTACAAGAACTAGCCCGCATGTTGGTACTGACCAACATAACGGTATCAGGGCTAGGAAGACCCCCCTAGGCTCAAGTATGATACGCGCCTTCCCAGACTCAGTAGGCGATAAAAATGATAAGAAATATGCTTCGCGTCACGTGTGTGGCCCTTTGTGCAGTCGTTTTCACGGCTTGCGGTGGGGGATCCGATACCAGTAGTGGCGAAGGTCAAGATTCGGAAAACGCTTCACAGCAACAGGATTCGGCTGGTGCTTCCAGCGATGCAGCTGCGGCCGTCGCAATTTTCCTGGACGCGTTCCGCGATTTTAAATGCAGTTCCGGTTGGGCCAATCGCAACGGTGCACTGGGGCGTACTGCCTATTCCGGTAGCGGGACGTGTTCTGCTTCGTTTCCGGGTGGGCCAGGTAAGTATAAAGTGACTCTGCAAGCCCAAGCCGAGTTCGACGGCAGCTCTCCTTATCGTGTCTCGATAAACGGAAAAACTATAAAGCAGGGAAATATCCCTTATTCCGAAGGCCGTTTAATCTGCGACTGTCCCGATCCCTGGCGGGAAAATTGTCCTGATCGGGTTGTAACAATAGACGCTGGCGTGCATGAAGTGAACAAGGGCGACGACATCGGTTACTTTGGAAGTGACACTTATCCCTGTGGCGGAGATTCCCCACACGGTGCCTATGCAAAGTGGCGCGGCATCGATTTCACACCAGTCAACTAATCTCTAAAACACTAAAACCGGGGACAGTATACTTGTTATATCCGACTCCAGGATCAAATCCGAGGTATGTCATAAAGGTACTGCGTTCGATAATAATCACTAGGTATGCTGATTGAATCGCGGCGATGGCGACGCTCCTACAGGTCAGTGCCGAGTAGCTTGTATCTAGCAGCTAGTGAAGAATAACGGTACCACATTCGATAGTATTCACTAGGCACGCCGATTGAATCGTGGCGATGATGCCGCTCCCAAGGTTTCATTATATTAACTGTCCCCGGTTTCGTCTGCGGCCACCACGCCTCACCGCTCGATGCTGGATACTCTTTCTAGAAAGAATGACGTTATGGCCCGGTTGGTCAATTGAGCAGAAGAAATATTCATCTCCACATATCCGCACGAGATGGTTAAGCTGTGTATCGGTGCCGATGCCGATCAACAGTCCATGTTCCGTTGTGCGTTCCAACATGGTCAAGACTGCGTTTGAGTCTATTTCGTTTAGGTCCGCAACCACGAAGTCAAACTTATGTTCTTCTATATCGAATAAGAAAGTTACGAAATCCTGCGCATGGGTAGCCACCCGAATATCTGTTGAAAAATGGGGTTGGACTAACTGAATCATTTGCTCGGACTGGTTATGTAAAATTAGCCGGCTGTTCATGGCCATGCCGTCCTGTAACCAGTCCGCATAGGGAATAGCTTCTGTCCCGGTCACCAACACGATCGCCCCGCTTTTTGTCCCGGCCATCACCCTCAGCCAGGTCGCTGTCCGGGTGTGAAACGATTGGGCGATGTCGTTCTGCTGCAACAACTTTAGCCAATCTTTGAAGCCGCGTGGTGCTCCGCTGTCAATAGTCATGTAGTCCGGCATTTAACCTGCATATTGCACCAAGGGGGGTACGCGCTGCACATAAGCTTCTGATTTCAAGCCCAGTTGGCTTGATCTTGGATTAGGAAATGACGAATGCTAACCTGTCCCGATTGCGAGATGAAGCAGGCGCGCAGAGATGCCATTTTTTGAACGGCCAATATCCCGAGGTATGTGTTGCTAAAACGGTTTTTACTAACCTTTCTGTTGCTGGTGCTCATTCCGTTGTCGGTGACTGCGGCCTGGTCTATTGCGTCCGGTTGGCCCGACAATTGGCGGACTGCAGATTGGTCGTCTTCTCGGCTGGCTCCAGACCCCGGCATCGATAAGCAGGCTATCATCCACGTTTACGCGGCGCGTGCAGGAAGATGGAAGGGTATATTTTCGGTACATAGCTGGATCGCGTTTAAACCTGAAAACGCGGAACGCTTCACCCGGCTTGAAGTGACCGGTTGGGGTTTGCCGGTTAGGAAAAATGGATTTCCAGAGGATGGGCTTTGGTACGGTAATACCCCTGAAATTATCCTCGAGATCAAAGGTGAAAAGGCTGCTCAACTCATTCCGAGGATACGCGCGGCTGTGGATCGTTATCCCTATAACCAATACGGTAGTTATCGTGTCTGGCCGGGACCCAACTCCAACACCTTTGTTGCTTGGATCGGTCGTGAGGTCCCGGAGCTCGGCCTTGAGATGCCGCCCAACGCCATTGGCAAGGACTATCTAGGTGATGGTGTTGTCTTCACTATCATGCCATCTGGCTCAGGCTGGCAATTGTCTTTGTGGGGAGTGATGGGAATTGGCATCGCCTGGCAGGAAGGGCTTGAGATTCATCTGTTGGGCGCGACGATAGGATTAGATTTCGACGATTTAGGAATCAAACTACCCGGTATCGGTACACTTAGTCTCAACACCGCTGAGGCCTCTTCTTGATCATCATCTATCTGCGTGATAACGGCGTCGAACTTCAGATGCAATAACGAGATAGCTTGTGCCTAGTGGCTAGTGTGGTTTGCCCAATCGCTACTGGGGATCAGGAACTCGCCACCCTGTTGTGTGCTTTGACCAAAGTTTCCTTCGGAATCTAGGAATATGACGCACCCGCACTTATCCCCAGGAAGTAACGTAGCGCGCAATCCGTCGACAGGCTTCCCGTAACCGTTCTTCTTTTAAAACCGCGCTGATTCGTATCAGGCCTTCACAGCTCTTACCAAATCCAGAGAGCGGCTGCACGGAGACATTTTCAGCATCGAGCAAGCTCGCCGCGAAGTCCATGGAGCTCATCCCCAGATTGCGTATATTCATCATGACAAACATCCCGCCTCCGCCGGTATACAGGTCGATTCCACTGACTCCTGATAGTTCCGCGATTACCACTTGCCGCTGTGCAGCGAGTTGTTGTGTGACGTCAGTAACCACATCATCTTCGTACTTTAATGCATGTAAAGCCGCGTCTTGAGTAAAACCAGGCAAGCCATAACTCATGCACATGTTCAGGTTATAGTAATGAACCGCTAACTCAGGTGGCCCGATTGCCCAACCAATGCGCCATCCAGTCATACGGTGAGTCTTAGATATACTCGATACGCTAATAACCACATCCTCGGCGCCCCTTAGTCCAAACGGCCGGCACAGGTCCGCGTCGTCTACTACATCCATATATACCTCGTCGGAAATGAACCAGATACCCCGCTCGCGACAAATATCGACTATCTTTTGTAGCGGTGCCTCTGGGTAGACAGCACCAGTTGGATTATTCGGTGTATTGACGAGTATCGCTTTAGTTCGAGACGTAATGGCTTTGGTTATACACTCGGCATCCAACTGAAATTGATCTTCGGGTTTCAGTACAGCACTAACCAGCGTCGCCCCACTGGCGGTCACCGTTGCCGGATAAGTCGTGTAATAAGGCTCTATCAAGATCACTTCGTCACCTGTTTGTAACAACACCTGGGCGGTGGCGAACAAAGCGTTCTGGGCCCCACAAAAAATGACTACACAGTCTGGATTAACATGCCGACCGCACTTTTCCGAGTGGCGCCTGGCAATCTCTTCACGCAGGGGACGATCACCTTGTACCCCGGTGTAATGGTGGCGCCCGCTACGAATACTGCGAATCGCCGCGTCGACAACACCCGGTGGGCTATGAGAATCACTCTCCTGGCCAACGCTCATGAGAAATATGTCTTCACCGGCAGTGAGTCTGTCTACGGCTCGGTTATGGACTGTCCAGCTATCGACGGATTCGCCAGCGATGCGTTTGGTTAGGTCGGCATAGCGCAAAGTTGCAGCCTCTTAATCGTTAAAGTTTGCTTTATGTGATTTCGAAAAGCGGGAGGATCATATCGGCAGAGCTATAAGGAATGAAAGGGTTTTTAGTCAATAAAAGATCATGAAATCTGACTAATTAGTGTAAAATCGGTTCGCTAACAAGAAGTAGTGGGCTGAATCAATCAAGCTTTAACTACCTATCACTATATCTCAGGCAACAAAGCGAGGAGGAGTCTATGAGGTTTTTAACAAAACTAATATCAGTGCTTGGCCTTTCGCTGGCAGTTTGCGCCCAAGTACTGGGTGGCGAAGTGCTGGACCGGGTCATGGGCAACAAAGTTTTGGTCATGTCGACCGATGCTGAGTATCCACCACAGTCGTCGCTCAATGAAAATAATGAATTTATTGGTTTCGATATCGACGTTGGCAAGGAAATTGCCAAACGGTTGGGCGTAGGTATCGAGTTTGTGACACCCAGTTGGGATGTTATCACGGCGGGTAAATGGGCAGGACGTTGGGATGTATCCGTAGGGTCCATGACGCCGACCGCGAAGCGTCGTGAGGTGCTGGATTTCCCGGCTATTTACTATTACACACCGGCCTCGCTTGTCGTGCACAAAGACAATGCTTCTATCGGCTCGCCAGCTGATGCAAGTGGAAAAAATATTGGGGTAGCGGTGGCGACTACCTATGAAAGCTATCTGAAAAAAGACTTAGTGATAGATGCGGAAGGTGCGCCTGGGTTCGAGTATCAAATCAATGATGCGCAGATTCGAACCTACGATGTGGATAATTTGGCGCTCGACGATCTGCGACTAGGGGATGGTGTACGGGTTGACGCGGTCGTCACAGCGTTACCCACCATTATGGACTCAATTAAAAATGGATATCCGCTCAAGGTTGTGGGTGACCCACTGTTTTTAGAGCCATTATCGGTTGCCATTGATAAAGGTGATGCTGAATGGGGCGCCAAGCTGACTGAGATCGTCCAAGCAATGCATGATGATGGTACGCTGTCCAAGTTTTCTGAAAAGTGGTACGACGCGGATCTGACTAAATAACAATAAAGCGGCGGATACACCGCTGAACAATGTATTAAATGGCATAGCCGAACACCCGTTGGTTAAATGGGTGTTTGGCTTTGTATTGTTGGTCCTCTGCCTGAGCCCATTTGGCTTTAGTGGGCTGACAACTTTTTTCTTCGGGCAAGACGCGCCAGCGTCGATGCAGTGGGTGACCATTGCGTTGGTTGCGGCCGTTGCTGTGGTCAACATCTGGCTGATTGTAAAATTCCCGTTCCAGCTGCAAGTACTCATAGCGTGGTTGGAACTGTTGGCGTTGTTTCTGGTGTTCTTCTGGAGCTTTGACCTGTCCTACGAGTACATCTGGTCCAGACTGCGATTTTTACTTGGGTTAGGGCTGCAGAACGGATTTTTAATGGGAGCGGCTCTCACCCTTTTCATCTGTATAGTGGCGATCCTGGCATCGACCTTCATTGCCCTAATAGCGGCGCTGGGTCGGCTTTCTGACAATGGCGTTGCGTTCGGCGTTTCAACGTTCTACACCTCTTTCTTTCGAGGAACCCCATTGCTGTTGCAGATCATGTTGATCTATTTGGGGCTCCCGCAACTGGGTATCGTAATCACGCCGATTCCATCGGCAATCATCGCTCTGGCGCTATGTTACGGCGCCTACAGCGCGGAGATATTTCGCGCCGGTATCCTAGGCGTACCTGTTGGGCAAACCGAGGCTGCCCGGGCTATAGGGCTCCGTGATGCCAAAATCATGCGGTTGGTGGTATTACCCCAGGCGATGAAACTGATCGTTCCGCCTCTCGGAAATCAGTTTATCGCCATGTTGAAAGACTCTTCCTTGGTTTCAATCCTGGGTGCGTGGGAGTTGATGTATATGGCACGTACTCATGGGCGGGCAGAGTTTAAGTACATAGAAATGCTTATTGCTGCAGCACTAATCTACTGGATTATGTCCATGGTTTTCGAAACTGCCCAGGCCCGGGTGGAGAATTATTACCGCAAAGGCGACCAGCGCTAAAAGCGTTCTTAACCTATGAAAGCAGGCGAAGCGATTACCCATTTGCTTGCGGCTTACGGGGTCAAGCATGTATTTGGGATTCCCGGTACCCACACTTTGGAACTGTATCGTGGTTTAGCCAAGGATTGTGGTATTCGACATATCCTTGCGCATCACGAACAAGGTGCCGGTTTTATGGCCGACGGATACGCGCGAATTACCAACCGGCCCGGTGTGTGCTACGTGATTACAGGCGCAGGTGTAACCAACATTTCTACCCCCTTGGGTGAGGCTTATGCCGATTCCATACCGTTGCTGGTGATCTCGCCAGTAAATGCTGTCGATGGCGGGGGTCACAACCAGGGCAGGTTACACGAAATTACGGACCAAGCTGCGGTGACAGCGCCGCTCACAGCCTTTAGTGCTACCGCACAAAGGGTAGAGGAGATCCCCGAACTGATCGCCAGGGCATTTTTAACGTTTGTGAGTGAACGACCACGGCCGGTGCACATCAGTGTACCTCTACCATTACTAGGGCAAGACATTACGACGAGCTGGGAACCGTTCGATTTACCCAAGATGCCGCGCGTTCCGGGGGGTGAACTTGAGCGTGCCAAAGACTATATTGAAACGGCACAGAAACCGATTATTGTCGCCGGCGGTGGCACGAGATTCTGCTCCGACTTAGTGATCGAACTGGCAGAATCCCTGGGTTGCCCGGTGATCACTACCGTTGCCGGGAGAGGAGTCATCCCTGCATCCCACCCGCTTTGTGCTGGAGCACAGCTTCGCGTACCTCTTGCGCAAGCCATGCTCGGCGAAGCCGATCTAGCCATTTTTCTCGGTACGGAATTGGCGCAGACCGACCACTGGAATGACGATCTGCCTATACCCCATAGGCAAATCCAGATCAACATAGATGGTCCTAATTTGCTGAAAAAGGGTGAAGTCGTAGCGATGCGTGGAGATGTGGCAGACGCAATCGAAAGGCTTTGCAGGCAGGTATCTGTCAAACAAAAAGAGGCACGCACGCTGGTCAGTACGAAACGTTGTCTGGAACTGCGTTCCAAAATGGCAAGTACTATGACGGCTAAGGAGCGATGTCATTGGCAGGTGCTCGAGATTCTGAGTGAAACCTTACCTGACAATGCGCAAGTATTTAGCGACATGACTCAACTTGCCTACACTGCGATCGATTTTTTACCCTTGGAGCGTCCCAATAATTGGCACCATCCAATAGGTTTTGGCACTTTGGGTTACGCGCTACCAGCTGCAATCGGGGGTGCCATCGCTGATCCATCGCGCATGACGCTGGTCATTGTAGGGGACGCTGGACTGCAGTACACCATGCAAGAGCTGCCATTGGCCGCAGAGTTGGGTTTAAACGTTAAAGTAGTATTGTGGAACAACGATACACTGGAGCAAATCAAAGACGACATGGTCGCAGCCGATATTCCACCAATCGGGGTTCGTCAAAAAAATCCTGATTTCCGGTTATTGGCCCAGGCGTGCGGATGGCAATACGGTAATGTAGACAAGCTTGAGGAACTTGCGCCGGGGCTGGCGCATGCATTCACCCGGACGGGTCCCTACCTTTTACAGGTCAATGAACACCAGCTCTTTCCGAGATAGTTAAAAGATTGAAAGTTTAAAGTTTAAAGAACCCATTTCCTAACAGGTTCTTTTTGCTTTCAACTTTTTACTTTGAACTAATCAATAAACCCGTTATCCACCATATAGTTGATCAATTGATCCGCACACTGTTCGGCGGTTAGGGTGTCTGTACTCAGAATGATATGTTCGCGCTCCGGTGTTTCGTATGGAGAATCAATACCGGTAAAATGAGGAATCTCTCCTGCCCGCGCTTTCTTATACAGGCCTTTGGGGTCTCTTTGCTCGCATAGCTCTAGAGGAGCCGACACGAAGACCTCAATGAACTCATCCTCTTCGAATAGATTACGCACCAATCTTCTGTCACTCCTGAACGGAGAGATGAAGGAGGCTATGGTGATAATCCCCGCATCCACAAACAACTTAGCCACTTCGCCGACCCGGCGTATATTTTCTATCCTTTCTTCGTCGGTAAAGCCGAGATCCTTGTTCAATCCGTAACGGACATTGTCGCCATCGAGTAAATAAGTATGCTTGCCTTTGGCGTTGAGTTTTTTTTCAACAATATTCGCAATAGTAGATTTTCCGGCGCCCGATAGACCGGTGAACCATAACAAGCAGGGATGCTGTTCCTTGATTTGTGATCGTGTTGCTTTGTCTACCAGCAATTCGTGCCATACAACATTAGTGGCACGTCGCTCGACCTGTCTTTTTTTCTTTATTGGTGTTACCACACTTGATTTCATATCCATCTATCCCCCATTTCTCTAACCACAAATAGTCACTGAGATATTAGTAACCGTACATTATAGTTACTATTTTTCAACTTTCTTTGCTTTAAGGGTGCGCCTACAGCGTAGCACCTTGTATCTACAAAGATTTCCTAACTGGATCTGCCCCACCGGTAAGGGCCGGTAGTTTACCGAGCGAAGAGCCCCGGGGTAAAGAGGCTGTACCGTAATTGGTTTGGGTTTACTCCCTCAAACTATGAGTTTGCACTGGTATACCGAAGATAGTAATAATCAGGACAGGTTTCCGTGACTTATGCGTGACGTTAGAGAGCGTGAATACATCTTTGACAGGACTTGATTTCACGCCACTTGAAGGCAGCCCCTTCGGGGTAGAGGTCGAGGGCTTTGATTGCGTTAAGGTTACGTCGGGACAAGCCGATGTGATCAGGCGGGTTTTGCACGAAAACCAGTTGTTGGTTTTTCGAGATCAAGGTCACCTCGTGCCGCAGGAAGAAGTTGAGTTTTATAGAAAAATAGACACTGGGGCGACTACGGTATGGCGTGACCAGACTCAAAATCCCTGGGAAGTGTACAAAGTAGAGCAGGGCAACCACGCAGGAACCTACCAGGTCCCCGATGAGCCGGGGGTTCTGGTATTAGGTAAGGGGGATATCGATCATTTCGGTCTGCGAGTGAAGTTAGGTGGGGCCCGAGCAGCCTATGGTGAAGACAATGGTTCACAAGTACTCGGCGGTGGGTCGTTACAGTGGCACATCGATGGTGCGTTTTATGACCACGAACCATGTATGTATACACAAATGAGATGCATCGAAGCCCCGAAGAGTTCGGCACACTGGATCGACTACGACGATGGATCGGGGGCAAAGTTATATTGTTATTCTGGATCAACTGCATTTGTCAGTGGGCGACGTGCATTTCGATTGTTATCCGCAGACCAGCAAGCCAGATCGTTACACATGAAAGTGCACTATCGGGTTCATCCATTTAAAGCCACCTTTCGTTTGGGTAATTCAAAAAATGGTCTGCGCATAGTCGATCCTGAGGCAGAAAAAAAGTTTCTTGATGGGCAGGATGACCCCGGCCTCCCGGTACAAGACCGTGCAGCAAAAGTGCATCCTTTAGTGTGGACCTGTCCGGTCACAGAGAAAAAAGCGTTGATGCCTCATCCTCGGTGTATGAATCACTTAGAAGAAGATGACGGTCATATATCGATTCACCTTGGTGTAGTCGAATCTCGGTTTCTCATCGAGGAATTCATGCGTCCAGGTATAAACCCGGAGCATGTCTATGTACACGCGTGGCACCCAGGTGATTTGATAATTTGGGACAACCGGTCGATATGGCATAGCGCAACCGGAGGCCTCGCGCCGAACGATAGAAGGATTCAGCACCTCACAGCATTTAATGGAGCTGTGTCACCTCAATAAGTAAATAGGTTGGCGAAAAAACGTAAAAAGTCAGTCTCGCCTTTCCCAAGGTGCCCACAAGTGAGTAGAAGCCAGCATAGTGGTATAGCCAAAGATGACGGAAGCCAAAGCCGAAGCAATCGGTTGTTGCCCAGTATACAACGTCGCAATGCTGAACAGTAAGCATGCTGTAACGCCAACCAATATATCCCGAATTCTTACTTTAAACTCTAACGTGTTGCCCATTTTAAGCATCCTCAAATATCTAAAAGTCTTAACTAAAATCAGCGAGAATGGATGACACAATAGTAAACATCGAGCCATTTTCTGGCTTGACCAGACACGCCAAAGGGTTTTCTTTTGTTTGGGAAGGGCCAAATACTCATCCTTTCGTCCCCTTTTTATATATAATCAGCCAAAACATCACTTCGTCTGATTGAACTTAACCCTTTTCATCCACTATACCTCTGGCCGGAAACACGTTAACTCACTACACTGTGTAGCGTTATTTCGGACAAGTGGTTATCCTTGATAAAGCATGTGTAGGTCTACTCACAATGTCGTGAAATTCGTTTTCTGCTGCGCGGTACTGCTGGGGACTTCGATAATCCCCCTTGGCGGGGTAGCGCAGGAGGGCCTTAAGATTGAGCTAAACAAGCTCGAGCCGGTGGAGGGCGCTTGCCGAGCCTATATGGTTTTTGAGAATCAAAGCGGGCAGGCATATGAGTCGTTGAAACTAGACCTAGTCATGTTCGACTCAGATGGGGTAATTACAAAACGGTTGGCGGTGGAAGGAGCGCCTCTTCCAGAAGGGAAGACCAGTGTGAAGCTATTCGATATCAAAGATGTAACTTGTGAACAATTGGGTCGAATATTACTCAACGACGTTCTGAGTTGTCGCGGCCCAACAGGCGAACGCAACGATTGTCTGGCGGACATACAAACTGCATCACGTAACTTGGTGTCATTCTTCAAATAGATGGTCCATCGGTTCCACGGTCTGAACTAGTATCGTGATAGAGCGTATCAATATCTTGCTGGAGCTTGGCGGCCCAGTACTCATCGCGCTTATCATCTTGTCAGTTGTGGCGTTGACCATCATCTTGGTTAAGGTCTATCAATTCACTTCTATGCGGGTGCTCGACAATTCGTTTGTCCCGCTAGCTTTACGCCACTATCGGGCGGGGCAATATGAAGAGGTATTAAGGATGCTGTCCCGGCGGCGCAGCCCGGTCGCGCGGGTTATGGATGTGGCCATCGTAGGGTACGCTAGAAGTGACTTGGGCGAACCTATGGTCCGGGAGGAGGTCGAACGTGTGGCTGCCGTTTATTTGGAGCGTCTACGGTCTTACCTGCGCGGACTGGAAGTGATCGGAACGTTGAGTCCATTGCTGGGTCTGTTGGGCACGGTTTTGGGTATGATCGAAGCATTTCAACAGCTTGAACAGGCCAGCAGCCAAGTGAACCCTGCAGTACTATCTGGCGGCATTTGGGAAGCGTTGTTGACTACTGCGGCCGGTCTGGTCGTCGCAATCCCCACACTGGCAATGCTTAACTGGTTCGAACGGATCGTGCAGCGCACCGCGCATAACATGGAGAATGCAGTAACCCAGGTTTTCACATGGGCTTTTAACGAACCGCCCGTTGAACATGGAACTAACAGGCTACAGACAACGCAACGGTAGTAACGTCGAAGAAACAACTCGCCGACGCCGATCGCTGGTAATTTTAACGCCGTTGGTGGACGTCGTTTTCATTCTGCTGGTATTTTTCATGTTGGCCGCCAATTTTTCGGATCAACGGGTCATCGACATGCTGACTCCGGCCGCAGCCAAGGAAGCGGCGGAAGCCGATTCCATCGGTGTCGTATTGATAAGGGTTGGACGAAACGGCATGCTGAATATCAGCGGATTACCGACGACCCCGGTCAGACTGGCGCAGGAAGTCGCCGTGCGTTCAGTGGGTGATATCGAGTACAGTTACCTTGTGCAACCCGATCGGGGAGTTTCGTTGCAAGAAGTGGTCTCGGTTGTGGATCTATTGAAAAGTTCCGGCGCTCGGAGCGTTTCCCTTACGCGCAGGCCGGGATCATGAGAATACATCCACCCACTGAAAACCACCGTACGGAAGTGACCATGGTCCCAATGGTCAACGTCGTGTTCTTATTGCTGATCTTCTTTATGCTTGTCGGTCGGATAGCCCCAAATGATTCCTTAGATATTTCACTGCCCGTCTCTTCAAGCGAGCAGGCACAATCCGACGAGCTGACCCAAATCGTAATTGCGGCAGACGGACGCATGGTGTTGAATGGTGATGAACTGGATATGCCTGCACTAATTGGTGTGGTGACAGACATGGTAACGGAAGAGTCCACAACGCGTTTCGAATTAAAGGCAGACGCCAACCTGGAAGCGAATCGGCTTATTCTTGTTATGGAAGTTCTGCGTCAGGCGGGTGTGCAGGAGTTGGCGTTAGTAACAGAGCGCGTTAGATAAAACCATGTTAGTGGATATCACACACTGGTTAATCGCCTTTCTGATTGCACTTTCGGTACATTTAGCGGGATTGTTGTGGTTCGACCCGCCGAGCCAATCCCCTCCGCCAACGTTGGATTTGTCTGGAGACAACATTGTAGTGCGTCTTGGCACAGGATCGGGTCGCGCAGGGCAATTGGCAACACTGTTGAACCAACCCATGGAGACGGAGCAAGTTAAATCCGTTGGCTCGGCCGATACCGAGACACCAGTAACCGTAGAGAAGCCTAGCGAAGACGATATTAAGACTCCCGTTGAACAGGTCGCTGTACCACAGGTCGTACGACGAAGCCTGGAGCTAGAGACGGTGGAGTCGAACGAGTCCCAGAGCGTTGTCGCGGTGGATCCGGAAAGCGAAGTAACAAGCGTGGATGTAGCAGTGACGGCTAAGCCTTCGGCGAAACCGGACGAGACGGAAGCTGTGGAAGTTGTCGTAGCGGGACCTTCGATAGAAGAGAAAACGGAAGTTGCTGTTTCAAGCCCTGTGCCTACCCGTGAGCAAGTTCAAGGGATAGACGTAGCAGATACAGTTAAGGCGACACCCTCGGTTGATGAGACGCGTGAAGTGGACGACTTAAACCAAGTCGCAGTTCGCGTTAAAAGCCCAGACGCTGAAATTACCGAGATGGTTACAGCGGCTCCCTTGGTTGATGAGCCGAATGAAGTACAGCAGGAAAATCCTATATTGGCCCAGGCGCAAAGGCCTACAGATAGCCAGTTGGTAATGCACTCTGAGCCGGCGCCGGTAGCTGTCGAACCTGAGCTGGCACGCACTGCAAAAACGGAAAAGCATCCCGAGAGTATTTCTCTGGCAGCGGTGGTGGTTGATCTGGAAGAGATCGAAGAAGTGACGGAGAGAGAGCAGAGTACCGCCGTTACCCAGCCATTGCCTTCACCTGTTCAAACGCCACCGCGCGAACAGGTTGCACGGGCTGTTACGCTAGAGGAACTGCAGGGAGGAAGTGGTGTTAGCGCTCGGTACGCCGGACTTTTGAAAGGCTGGCTGCAGGAAAACATGCACTATCCGCGTGCAGCCCGACTCGCTGGCCAGGAAGGGCGGGCAATAGTTCGGTTTGTGATCGATCGCAGTGGCAAGGTTTTATCAATAAGATTGGAACAGGGTTCAGGTCATCACGTATTGGATCGCGAAGCGGTAGAGATGATTGAGCGCGCTGATCCATTTCCTGTCATGCCTGCAGAGATGATTACTTCCGAACTCGAATTGCGAGTACCCATCGTGTTTGAGATCCATGATGAATCGTTGATCAGGCAGATCCCACCGATCTATCTTGAGTAGCCCTTAACTTTTACAGAAGAAGGCCTCTACTATGAAAACAATTGTGTGGGTCCTTTACGTTGTGATTTCCAATGCCAACGGTGATCCATATGGTGTGGCTGAAATGGAAACTGTGTTTGAAAGCAAAGAAGCGTGCAAACAGAAAGCGGTAGCAATGCGGCTCTACACAGAAAACTACGGCTGTCGACCCATGATAGTAGCGAGTTCCTAGCCCTTAGTAGCGAGAGTGAATATCTCGCTGGTTGTTTTTGCTAGCTACTAGGCGCTAGGAACTCGCTACTCTTTTGTTGATACCGGCTCTAGTCCTTTAAGGTATTTGGCAATCGCTTCGCTATCCTCGGGACGAAGATACTTCAATCCCTCGTCGATGACCTCCGCCATGAGTCCGCCTACGAAATCGCGGTCAGGGAGCATGCCGTTTCTAAAGTATCGTTTCAGTTCGGACATTCCCCAGCGCCCGATGCCCGTTTCTCGGTCCGGAGTGATGTTGGGTACAGGTTCCCCGTCAGGGCCTTCCTCGGTTCCTGTCAGGTGCAGGTCATAGTCCAGTGTACCAAACCACCCTCGAGGTGTATGGCATTCATCACAATGCCCCAAGGTTTTCACCAGATATTCACCACGATCGGCGGGGGTGGCTTTCGGTTCAAAGAATAAAAACTTCCAAACCTTGTTTACTATTCTAAATTGGAGATACCACGGCACATCGTGAGCTCGATTTGGCTGAGAAACAGCAGGAGCCGTGCGCAAGTACGCGAACAAGGCATCGATATCTTCTGCTTTCGTCCCTGAGTAGGCGGTGAAGGGAAAGACAGGGTAGTAGTGGATACCCCCTGGACCTTCCCCTTTAGTCAACGCGTCGGTGAATTGCTCCTTGGTCCAACCTCCTATCCCATGGTTCTTATCAGGCGTGATATTGGGGGAATAAAACGTCCCGAAGGGAGTGTCGAAGGCCACGCCCCCAGCCAGGTAAGCACCGTCATTGTCGATGTCAGTGTGACAGGCAACGCATCCACCTATACGTAGGATGTATTCCCCTTCCTCGGTCACAGTTTGAGCGTATCCAGCCTGGGTGAATGCCCATAGCCAGAACAGCAACAGGCGTAATGCTCGTAACACGTTGCTGTTCTCTTTCTTCCGGGTATTGTCGAACTACTATCTTCTTTTTCGGAATGACTCGTGGCAACCCTTGCAAGAGTCCCACAACGGATCCAAGCTACCCGCGACGGCGCCCACATCCCCCCCGGCTGCTGTTTTGGCAACGTCTGCGGCCGCTTGTTCCAAGTCGTTTACATATCCTTCGAACTTGGGCCACTCCTGCCAGATTTCCTCTTTAGCTCGGGTCGGTGGATCTTCGGTGATTGCCTCTTCCCGGAAAGCGGTGAGAACGAGGGTGGTTAATGCCTTAAGCGCCTCAGTGTGTCCGACCAAGTGGTCTGTGTAGTCAACACCGCCATAGGCGATTTGGGCAATCGCCTCGGCATGACCACCGATTGCACCCATTAAGCCCTGTCGATACTTGACAGTACCTTCTTGAGCGTTGGCAGTACCACCAATGGCCAAACTTACGAAGAGTGACAAAATAACCGTTGTTTTTTTACTCATAATCCTGATGGTCTCCTGAGATTCTTGATTGATTTTTGTGATGAGTGATTTTTGCTCCCTGTGCGGAAGGCTACCGGATTATAAGACATCAAAACCCGATAATTGTTCTTTTGGGCCGCTAAGAAACCAGGCTTCAGTCGTTTTTGGTTATCTATATATAGGGTGTGTTCGTGATTCGGGGTGTTATGATGGTCCAAGACAAGCTAAATAAATCCGATTGACCGGAGGTTTTAAACACAATAGCGTAATCAGTGTCGTTTATAGTATCGGTATAAAAAGTGTCTTCATCATCGTCATCTCTACGTATACAACCCTTATCGGGGACTTTGGGCGCCGAGATTGCCGGCGTAAACTTAGCTGAGCCAATGAGCGAACGCTTGTTCGAAGAAATCCGTGCAGTCTTCTATCGATACCAAGTTATCTGCTTCCGCGATCAAAAATTAACGCCTGAACAGCAGATTGCATTCGCCCAACGGTGGGGAACGATTAACGTGAATAGATTCTTCGCTCGGCTGAAAGACTACCCAATGGTCGCCGAAATTCGCAAAGAACCAGAGCATAAACTGAATATTGGAGCAGACTGGCACACCGATCACTCCTACGATACCAATCCTGCGTTTACCTCGATCCTGTACGCGAAGATTGTTCCAGACTTTGGCGGTGATACTTTATTTGCCAGTATGTATGCCGCTTACGAGACGCTTTCTAAAGGTATGAAGGAGACGCTGTCGAGCATGAACGCGAGGCACTCGAGTAGGCACGTGTTTGGATATGGCACAACAGATCTTGAATCACGAAAAACCGGGCGAATCAACAATCCGAGACAGGCCACGCAAGATGCAGTACACCCCGTGGTGATTACCCACCCGGGCAGTGGACGTAAAGCGCTATATGTGAATCCCGATTTTACGGTTGGATTCGAAGGCTGGACCGATGAGGAATCCAAGCCTTTACTCGAGTACTTGTATAAACATGCCGGTCAGCCAAAATTCACCTGTCGATTGTCTTGGACCGAAGGCACTTTGGCGATGTGGGACAATCGTGCAACTTGGCATTGTGCGTTGAACGACTACCACGGACAGCGTCGCGTGATGCATCGCATCACGGTCGAGGGTGAACCTCTGAGTAGAGTGTAACAAGGATATAAAAATGGGCCATGTCATCGAGCCAGCGAGCAGTGGGCGCGCTAAATGTCGGGGCTGTGGAGAAAAAATAGACAAGGGCGTGCTTCGGTTTGGGGAGCGTGCACCTAATCCGTTCGGTGAGGGAGAAGCGACTTACTGGTTCCACTTGACCTGCGCTGCGTGCAGACGGCCGGATGAATTTTTAACCGTTGAGCAGCCGGAGATGGATCCTAAGGTCCGGTTGATGGCGGAAGCCGGTCGCGATCACTATAGGTTAGCTAGAATTAGGCGTGCAGAACGTGCACCTTCCGGCCGGGCTAAATGCCGTCACTGCAGAGAGGCGATTCCCGCTGGGAGCTGGCGTATTGCGTTGGAAATATGGGAGGAGGCCCGTTTTTCTCCCATGGGATTTATACACATGTCGTGCAGCAAAGATTATTTTGGAACTGCTGACATTTTGCCCCGTATCAAGCACTTCACACCGGGTCTGTCTCCAGCGGACCTCGGTGAAATCGCCGACCTTCTCGGGAATAGTAGCGAGTAGCTAGTATCCAGCGGCGAGAAAAACCAACTAGCTACATTCATTGCATGGAAATACACTTCGTGATAGACCGGGGGACAGTATACTTTTTAACTTGCCGTCTTAAATCCACGCCTTTCCAATGGTCGTTTTTCAGTTAAAAAGTATACTGTCCCCTGTTTAGATCTATCTCTTTGCGATCCAGGGCTTTTGCCTCAAGGCCATTTTTTTTTGCACCTCGTCGGCGAGCTTCTCGGCTTCATCGTATGAAGCAAGACCCGGGATCGACAAGCGATACATCTGCTTTTCGTTGACCGTAATCTGTTCTTTCTGAACGTCAATCCCCAGTGATTTTGCCTTGTTGATAAACTTGTCGACTGCCTTTTCGTCTGACAACGCGGCTAAGTGAATGGTCCACTGGCCTGTCGATACCGGGGGAGCAGCAGCTTCGGGTTTCGTTTTCCGGGTGGTTGTAGGGGCCGCTGGTGTCGCCTTTTGCTGTGATTCCTGTAACCGCACGTTGAGTTTGTCCACTGCAGCTTGCAAGTCTTCCTGCTTCACTACTTGGTCAAGAGAAGCACCCAGGTCTTGCTGTTTATCTTCAATCGCTGTGATGCGTTGCATGAGGTCTTCGATGGCGATGCGCTGTGTAAGGTCTTCGATCGCGCCAACGCGTTGGCTGAGCTCCGTAACTGGCGAATCTTCAGCAGTCGTTGGTTGCGTGGCTATAGAGATAACGGTCTCGTTGAGTTCATAGAGCTGGTCGCTCAATCTAAAGCTGTAGAGCCCAAGTCCCACAATCCCCACGATGGCGGCGATTAGCAATCCCAGTATCAAACCCGGACTGAGGGTGTTTTCGTGGCTCTCGTGGATCGTTGGCTCGACGGGTCTACGTCCCAAAATCTCTGTATCGTCAGCACGTTTGGGCCTCGGTTTGTCGGGCAAACGAAGCTTGGGTAGATCTTTCATTGTGTCTTCTTCCGTTGATGATTGCTCGACGCGTTGGTCGAGCAGAGTAAGCAGCCTTTCCAGGGATGCGGAGCTCGGAGAGGCGTACTCGATTGCGACCTGGTTTTCGCCGAAGCGGACAATATGGCCGGAAACTTTGATACTGTGTCCAGGTTCACCACGATCCCAAAAATGGAGGCTGACTTCATCGCCAACTTGCAAAGCTTTGCCAACGTCCGTCTCTAGGGCAGAGCATTTTAAGATTACGCCATGTTTGCTGTAGTTACCGACATAACAACCACGCGGGCGGGCGTTGTCCCGATAGAGCATTACACTGACTTGAGAGGCAGGGGTGTATCTAGGTGACCGACGGTTTTCTTTGGAGGTCATTAAAGTGCTTTTTTACCACACATTTAGCTTTTACAAGACCCCTTTTTTAAATCCATTGCTGCTACACCACCTGCACGGGCTTTGTCTAAGGCGTTATCGTTGCTGATAACGTAGCAGGCGTTCCAAGAAGGGTCGGGCATGATACGGTTGATTCGAGATATATCGATCATTCAATACATAGTGTAAACCACAAATCGAAGGAGGATAGGGATCTGTGATAGCGCCAGGTGGTTATCGATTCTCGCAAAACAGCAGAGCGTGTAAAGAACCTAATGAGTCACGTCCGTCAGGTCGATCAACGGCTGAGGTGTTGCGGTTTCGTTTCAGCGTCGATGCCGCCCCTGCAACATTTTGATAATTTCGAAAAATACTTGATTGGTGAGCGTGGCGGAGATATCTATCGACAAGCTGTACTTGTAGTAGGGACTTAGATCTAACCCGACTCCAAGACCGTAGATTTCCAGGTTACTCCATTTTTCTCCACGTTCAACCACTTGCTTTAGATGGTTATCCAGATAGAACTTGTCGTTCGCCAGGATTGTCGCGGTGTCCATAGGGCTACCATCGGAAATCACGATCAGGATCTTCCGCGCTTCCGGGCGCACCAACATTCGGCTGCAAGCCCACTCCACCGCTTCACCATCGATGCCTTCGCGGAAAAGATCTGGTTTCAACAATGCGGCGAGGGCGGGTCGGGCGCCTCGCCAACTCGTATCCGCATCCTTGTAAACAATGTGACAGAGTTCGTTCAACCTGCCCGGGTGATTGGGTTGTCTATCACGGATCCAATCACGTTGTGCTCTCCCACCACTCCAGTCACGGGTAGTGAAGCCTAAGACCTCGGTTTTGACTTCAGCGTGCTGTAGCGCCCGGGTGATTACGTCGACCAACATCGCGATGGATTTCATGTGTTGTTTCATTGAACCGGAACAATCAATGAGGATGCTGACCAGACATTTAGCGTGCGGTTTGGTTTGTTCACGGTGGAACAAGCGTCGCTCTGTTGGCGAACTAACCAATTGAGCAAGTCGGCGTCCGTCGATATAACCTTCCTCCTGGGCGAATGACCAACCGTCGATTTGAGGTACCGCCAATAGCGAAGCGAACAAACGGGCTAAGCGAGCAAAGTTGATTCCTTGCGCGCTGACTTGCTTGTCCAGTTTTTGTCGCAATTCCCGCAATAGGGAAGTGCGAACCAAGGATTCTGCTTTGACTTCAAGGTCATACTGCCGAGTATAAACGCGGTAGCCCACCGTAGACTCACCCAGCACTTTGCTCTCGCCGGACTCAGCAGCAGCGACTGGCTCTGAGTCGGTATCGTCAAAATTGAGCAACAAACTGAAGATTGCTCTTCGTTGGTCATCGTCGGTTTCGTCATCATCGCGCTCTTGGTCAGACTGAGTGGCTTTAATACTATCTGCGATAATACCGGCGATGGATAACGCGTGCTGAGCATAGGCGGCCTGGTTATATCTGTGGTGCTTAATACCAGCAAGATCGTGACCCAACAAAGAGCCCATTGCGCCGCGAGTGGGTTCCATTAAATCTTCGGTCTGTTCGAGGACAGGCAACCCGTGCAGCCGGGCCCAGCATATCTGGGCAATCGTGTATACCAGAATGCCGATATCGCTGTCGGTTAACCCGGAATGATGGAAATCTTTACACCATCGTTCGAAGCGGTAACGCAGGTTTTCAGCCATGCCTGGCATACTGACCGGTGCCAGGGTTTCAACGCGGAGTTGTTCGAGTAGTTCAAACAACATTCTTTCAATCGGCTCTGTCGGGCATAGCTTTGCATGCAGTTCGGCGTTGGAATGTTGTATCCGTAGTGCGATGCTATCTGTAGCACCACGAAAGGAGCCAAAATCATCTTTCTCTAGATCGACTTGCAGATGAGGTGCATGTACCGGCACACGGATGGTGTGTTTGTATAGACGTCGCCCCCGAAAGTGTAAATCCGGAATGCCCGTCAAGGCGCGAATTGAAGTTGCGCATAGTTCTTCGACCTTTTGTTGGCGAAGAACAATTCGGTGGGCGTCATCCAAGGTGTTTACTCTAATGATTCCAGATGCGTGGTTTCGAGTTCCCGGTTGAAGCAGCGTTGAAAATATTCGGCGATGATAGGATGCTCAGCTTCATCACACTTGTTTAAGTAAGATAGCCTGAAGGCAAGAGCCAGGTCTTCAAAGTATTCTAGATTCTCAGCCCAGGTGATCACGGTACGCAGCGACATCAGCGTAGAGAGATCACCGGCGACAAAGCTTTTACGGGTAAGGTTGGCTAAAGCCACCATCGAATGTATGGTCTGCCTACCTGTTTCATTGTTGAGTCGAGGTACACGTGCTAAAGCGATCTCGACCTCTTCGTCTTGGGCCAGGTAGTTGAGAGCTGCAACGATGTTCCAACGATCGATTTGAGCATGATTCAACATTTGCGTACCGTGGTACAGCCCTGTCAGGTTGCCCAGACCAATAGTGTTTGACGTTGCAAACAATCGGAAGTAAGGGTGAGGGTGGATGACTTCATTCTGATCCAGTAGTGTGAATTTTCCGTCTCGTTCGAGAATACGCTGAATCACAAACATTACGTCCGGCCGGCCTGCATCATATTCGTCAAACACCAGAGCAACGGGGCGTCTTAGAGCCCAGGGAACGATGCCTTCCTGAAATCGGGTTACCTGTTTGTCGCCGCGTAGGACTATGGCATCTCTGCCAACTAGATCTAGTCGATTAATGTGGCCGTCCAAGTTCACACGCACACAGGGCCAATTCAACCTGGCAGCTACCTGTTCAATGTGGGTGGATTTGCCGGTACCGTGCAACCCTTGCACCATAACTCGCTTATTGGCGATGAATCCAGACAAAATAGCCAGGGTGACGTCTTTATTGAAACGATAAACCGGATCGATTTCAGGGATGTGGTCGTCACTTTCACTGAAGGCGGGGGCCGTCAAGTCAGTATCGATACCGAACACTTCCCTTACCGAAACCTCCCGGTCCGGCGTGATCTCCGCAATTTCAGTCATACCTGGATAATCAGTACAAAGTTGAAAGTTGAAAGTAAAAAGTCAAATATCAAAACCTAAAGCAAGGGATTGGAAAACACGTTCTGTGAACTTTCGACTTTCATTCTTTTCTGCTCACTGGATTCCACTCAAGGCCTAACGACTGGTTGCATTGCCACGATCTGCGTTAAAGGGACAACATCACTACTTGACTAGACGTAATCCTTATATTTCTCCAAGTAACGTACAGGCTTGCTTAGAGCGTCCCGGCGGAAGGGGTCGCCCAGCTCACGGCTACACATTATCTCGAGAACCGTGGTTTTACCTTCATTCATTTGCATATCGATTGCTTTTTCAAGAGCAGGGCCGACATCTTCCAGGTTGTCCACTGTCATGCCCTCTGCGCCCATCGCGCGGCCTATTCCAGCAAAACTTTGATTGTCGAGATCGCCGGCCACGAACCTACGGCTATAAAAATCAACTTGGTTCTTTTTCTCGGCTCCCCATTGCCTGTTGTGAAAGACAACTGCCGTAACCGGGATATTATGACGCACACAGGTCATCGTCTCGGACATACTCATTCCCCACGCCCCGTCACCTGCATAAGAAATACCCGGTCGATCCGGGGCCGCAATTTTAGCGCCAATCATGGTGGGGAAGGCATAACCGCAGTTGCCCCAGCTCATGGCTGCGAAGAAGCTGCGCGGCCTTTCAAAGCGAAGATAGCTATTGGCGACAGAGTTGATGTTACCGATATCGGTCGACACCATTACATCTTTGGGCATGGCTTTTTCGAGTTCGCGTAATACCTGGCGCGGGTGCAACCAATTACCCGGTTCGCTTTTTTGTTCCTCTATCATGTCCAAACTAAACGCATCCATCTCATGGGTCCATTCATTAAGTTCCCTTTCCCAAGCATCTTTTTCGGCCTTCATTTCTTCCATACGCTGGTCACGGTTAGCGTCACAAGCGAGTGTTCTGTCGCTTATGAGTGACAGCAGAGCCGTTGCCGAAGCCTTTGCATCACCACAAATGCCGACCGAGATCTTTTTCACCAGTCCAAGCATTTTGTGGTCTGCATCGATTTGAATAATTTTGGCGTCGCCGGGCCAGTACTCGATGCCGTATTGCGGTAAAGTACCGAAGGGTCCGAGGCGCGTACCCAAGGCGACAATGACGTCAGCCTTTGAGATTAATTTCATGGCCGCCTTAGAACCTTGATAGCCCAGTGGTCCGCACCATTGTGGATGGCTGGCTGGAAAGGAATCATTGTGCAGGTAGCTGTTAACCACCGGCCCACCCAAACGCTCTGCCAAAGCTTGACACGCTTCCAAACCATCGGCCATGACCACTCCACCACCGGAGATGATCACTGGATTTTTTGCTTGGGCCAGGATGTCCGCGGCTGCTTTCAGACTGTTGTCACCACCAGCACCTCGATCCAGACGTTGGGGCTGTGGAATCTCACATTCTATGTCACCGTAAAAATAGTCACGTGGAATATTGAGTTGAGTCGGTCCCATCTCAGACATGGCACGATCAAAACATCGGCCGGCGAACTCGGCCATTCGTTTGGGATTGTTTACATGGCCCTGGTACTTGGTGAACTCTTGAAACATGGGTAACTGATTTGCTTCCTGAAATCCTCCCAAGCCCATACCCATGGTACCGCTTTCCGGTGTGACGACAACGACGGGAGAATGGGCCCAGTAAGCCGCAGCAATGCCGGTGACGCAGTTACTGATACCGGGACCGTTTTGACCAATGCACACCCCGTGTTTTCCAGATACACGTGAATACCCATCAGCCATGTGCGCAGCCCCTTGTTCGTGGACCACTGGGATCATGGTGATACCCGCAGGCGCGAATATATCCATCGCGTCCATGAACGCCGAGCCCATGATGCCGAATATCGTTGTTACACCGTTCGCCGCCATCGTCTCCACAAACGCTTCACTCGGGGTCATACGGGTCATTTTCCATCTCCTCTTATACGGTTGGGTGGCATGTAGCCAAAATGCTGATATTGAAGAAACCAGGAATTATCTCAATTATTAATGAGGGTGAATACCTCGTGCTCCGAGCCCACAGGCTCGTAGGCATGATCCAAACTCGCAGATCCCGGGGTTTTCGTCCCGTTGTTTCTCTTGACGGCCCGGCCCACTTTTCACATCATATCCGTTCGGGAGGTAGCAACATCCCTGACGCACCATAAACTGCGTTCTCAAGAAAAATCGCAGTTACGTACCACTCAAAGCCACCCAAGGAGACGACATGAGTACCCCGCAGCCTTTGAAGTATTTGGATAAGGCCCTGACCGGCCTGCGCGATCTGAATCTGGTTCCGGAGAAAACCGATGATGCGCCGATCATTGATTTAATCAATCAGATTTCGGATTTAGATGAAGAAAAAACCCTGGCCATAGCCCGGACCCTGAGTCAGGCATCGTTGTTCAATGAAGTGGTGCGGGAGCAGGTCAGCAGTATGGAATTGGGCGAACGTTACGAGGACATCACAAATTCGTTCAACAGTATACGCGATGACGCCAAGAGCATGGTGGAGCAGGTAGAAGACGGCAAGATCGACACCTGGGAGCGGATTGGCAATATCTGGATGAAGGTAACGCGGGGGGATATTTCTGATCGGTTTGAAGACATCAAGAAGACTTATCTGGATGTGACTGATGACTCTGACGACCAGATCAAGCGAGAGCATGTGATTTTGGGGGCATACCAGGACTTTCGAGGGGCGCTAAAGGAGTCGGAGGTGCTGGCGCTGGAGGTGTTGAAGAAGGCGGAGTCGGAGCTGGACCAAGCCAAGGCGGAGCTGGAATCGGCCATGCAAGCGGTGGAGAACTATACGGGAGAGGATCTGGCCGAACGGGCGAAGCTGGAACTGGCGCGGGATGAACGCATGCGCAACGTGCAGTATCACGACCGGCGTTATCAGATTGCCAAGGATTTATCTGACAACCTGACCGTCAACTACAACTCATCGGAAGTCATTATGGCGCGGTTGATGCAGACCACTACGGCGAAGGAGAGGGTGTATCAACAGGCGATCAGTTTCTTTGGCACCAACGAGACGGTGCTGACCGCGTTGAGTGCATCTTTTACCGGGCTATTTGGCTTACACGAAAGCACCCAGACCTTAAATGCCATGAAAGAGGGCATCAGTAAGAGCATGGAGGACTTAGCTGAGATAGGCGGCAAGGTGCAGGAAGAGGCCCTTAAGGCGGGCTATGGTCCGACCATTCGAGCAGATTCAGTGAAGAAGTTGGTGGAATCGGTGATCCGGTATCAGGAGCGTTCCAAGGAGATCATCAGCGAGATGCGGGCGATGAGCACGCAAAACGCAGAGGAGATCCGTACCGCTGTGGAGGAAGGCAAGCAACGGTTAGCCCGGTTGGTCGATGAAGGCAAGGCTCTGCCTCTGGATTTTCCAGCTGAACAAAGCGCAGCGGCGTAGTTGATTCAAAGTCTAGGTTGACTATGGCGGAGGATAAGACACCGGCCCGTCCGCTCGACGACGTTATGTTGGCCATGGACGTGGTCGACACTTTACGGCACCAACAATTGTTGGTGGAGCGCGAGCTCAACACGGAAGACCGGGACAAAAAGATGATGGACCGCTTGCGCGAGATCTATGCCTCGCAGGGAATCGAAGTGCCCGACCACGTGCTTGAG
>JASJAT010000206.1 GCA_030066885.1 Arenicellales bacterium
TAAAAAAATCTATCCCCTTTTATCGATATAGATTAGTATTGACCCATGACTCGCTGGATTTTTCTATGTTGTCTGCTTTTGCCTGGCTTAGGGCATGCAAACAAAAATATCTCCCCATCTTCCATCCCGGTTTGCTACCACTTTGGCTGCAATACGCAAGAAGTGGTGAGTATAAAGCCAGAAGAATGGAAGCAAGTTTCGGGCTGGTTTGCAGAACCCGCAAAAAACGCAGAACAAGAGCGTATACAAATTCAAAAAGCCGTAGGTTGGTTAGAAGTCATTATTGGTCGTTACACCCCCATACATCACGACCTCGGTCAGGATAGAGTCGAGGATAGCCATCTGGGGCAGATGGACTGTATTGATGAGGAAAAGAATGTAACTGCTTTTTTACACCTATTTCAAAACGAAGGATTACTCAACTTTCATCGCGTTGTAGAACCGGCTTATCGCAGGACCGCGTGGGACCAGCACTGGGCTGGACAAATTGAAGAAATAAAAACCAAGAAACGTTGGGTGGTGGATTCTTGGTTCCAAGATTATGGACACAATCCTTATATTCAAGAAGCGGAACAGTGGTCGGACATTCCGTTTTTCTTCTCCTCGTATATCGATAATTCACCCGATTAGTGATCGCGTCCAGAAGCCATAAAGTTTAAAGGAAAACGTCCGTTTCTTTTGCCTTTAAACCTTAAACGGTGTACGAATGCTGTATGTAGCCGTTCCCGATTTCGAGAACCGAGGAATAGTCTCTTAATCCCAGCGACCATTAGCAATGAACCCGCTTGCTCGTTCTCTGTTTAAACTTATTCTGCTGACCAGTTTACAGTTTGTATTGGTCAACTCTGCGACATCCGGGACAGTTCGTATCGCCTCACTCAATTTATGTACAGATCAGTTGGTACTGGTTTTGGCAGACTCGGAGCAGATCGCATCGGTGACGTTCCTATCGCAACACAGCACAAGCTCATACATGGCAGCTGAGGCGGCAAATCATCACATCAACTATGGTCAGGTTGAAGAGCTAATACCGATACGTCCTGATCTAGTAGTCACGTTGACCTACTCATCGCCTGCAACGCTTCGTTTGCTCCAACACTTGGGATTTAAAGTGGAGTTGTTTATACCTGCGAAAAACATTGGAGAAGTTGAGGCAAACATGCGCCGAATGGCAAAACTCCTCGGGCAAGAAACAAGAGCGGAGAGCTTAATTAGAAGCATGCAAGAGAGGTTTCAGGCCTTAACATCCACTTTAGATCGATCTCGCATACCACGGGGGATATTGTATGAACCTAACGGCTACACTGCCGGCGTAAAAACTTTAAGGGGAGATCTGATTCGCTTGGCTGGCTGGCACAACATTGCTAGTGAAGCAGGTATCGAAAGCGTCGGCGTCGTCGGTTTAGAGGCACTCGTGTTAGCCAGACCCGAACGGTTGATCTTGTCGCCGTACGCGCCGGGGACAAGCTCACTAGGTCATCGCGTCCTCAACCATCCAGCCTTAAACAAGGTGACTTCGCACCCTACACCTTTGATCGTCCCCGCAAAGTATTGGATGTGCGGGGGGCCCATGAATGCTGATGCAGTAACCCGGCTAATCGAAGGCCGGTAGACGGAATAGCCATGGATAGCACACCGAGGTCACGGCTACTCTATTGGTTAGCTCTCATAGTGTCCGTACTCATGTTGGTGTCGCTCAATCTGGGTATGGGGCAGGTAAGCATGATCGACTTATTCACTGCAGGCGATGCCGCCGCCGTGTGGCTGATATTGGTTGAGATCAGGTTACCCAGAACTATGATCGCCGCAATTACGGGCGCCAGTTTGGGACTATGCGGTGCAGCGATGCAGGGCCTTCTACGTAATCCTTTGGCTAGCCCGGGACTTATCGGGAGCTCGAGTGGAGCAGCTTTAGGTGCAGTTATTGTCTTGTACCTGGGTCTAAGCCAGCACAATTGGTTACTGCTTCCCTTTGGCGGCATGCTTGGCGCACTGGTGGCTTTAATCTTGGTGTATCTACTGGCCGGCCGCGACGCCAGCATAGTGACTATCGTCCTCGCCGGTGTTGCCATAAACGCTCTGGCGATCTCATGTGTTTCCCTGATTCTGAATTTCGCGCCAAGCCCCTACGCAGTCCAAGAAATCGTACTGTGGACCTTGGGGTCGGTATCCAACCTCAGCATGAACGACCTTTGGATCCTGCTGCCACCGACCCTGCTGGGGTGGTTGCTGTTTATTGGCACAGGCCGCTCGCTGGATCTGCTGACCCTGGGCGAAGATACAGCTCAATCGATGGGCATCGATCTGGTCTTTTTGCGGACCAAACTGTTTGTTGCTGTGGCTTTGTGTGTTGGAGCTGCAGTGTCGATTACCGGCGCAATTGGCTTTATCGGTCTAGTGGTACCTCATTTGCTACGTCCACTTGTGGGATATCAGCCCGGCCGACTCCTGATCGCCAGCGCATTCGGCGGTGCGTCTATGTTGCTCGGAGCCGATATTGTCGTGCGCCTAATGCCGCCAGGACCGGAAATCAAAATCGGCGTATTAACAGCGATCGTCGGTGCCCCGTTTTTTCTTTTCCTTATTCTCAAAACCCGGCGTTGGCAAATATAACGTGCTGCAACTGACGAGCATCCATGTAAACCTAGGTAAGCAGTCGATTCTGCGGGGTGTGGATCTGCAGGTCGAGCAAGGTGAGTTGCTGGGACTACTTGGGCCAAATGGTGCAGGTAAATCGACCCTCCTGCGCTGCATACTGCAACTAATCCCCATCGCCGAGGGTGACGTTAGGCTGGAAGGAAGCTTTGTCCATACAATTCCAGTACAAGAACGATCGCGCAAGATTGCTTATCTCGCACAACATGGGCCGGTGTATTGGCCTATATCGGTGGAACGCTTAGTATCGCTGGGGCGTTTTCCACACCTGTCCAGCTGGCAACATCTTTCCTCCCAAGACGAAAATATTGTTGAAACCACGCTGCGCCAAACCGACCTTTGGCACCTCAGGCAACGGACTGTGACCACGCTGTCGGGTGGAGAGCGTACCCGTACCCTTTTAGCTCGTGCCCTGGCAGTGGACGCGCCTCTTTTGCTTGCAGATGAGCCGGTTGCTGCCCTGGACCCCGCTCACCAACTCCAGATCATGGACTTGCTCAGACAGTATAGTGACACCGGCCATTCGGTAATTGTTGTGATGCATGACCTTACTCTGGCAGCCCGTTACTGCCACAGAATAGCGTTGATGCACGAAGGGAAATTGATCGCCAGTGGCACGGCGCGTGAAGTCCTCAAGGCGGAACATCTAGCAGAAGTATATAAAATCGACGCGCGCTACGGACCAGACGATGATTTCTATATCATCCCTTGGCGGCAACTGGAAGAAAGGACTCTGAAAAACTCTCGCTAAGACGCTAAGCTCGCAAAGACTTTGAGATGGACATTGTGAAGTCGCATCAGCAACCGTGACAATCTAGTTTGCTTAAAGAATAAAACTTCTGACTAACTTATTGGATTGACTCACTTATCTACTACATATTTGTGCTACTAACATCTCATCACTATGACCAAACACTTAAATGTTACTATTTCTTTCTCGGCGGGCTTTGCGCCTTTGCGAGAGAAAATACGACCGGAATGAGATCTTTTATGGGGATAAGTATCACTCTCGGGTCTATTATCGCGGCGGGGCGCCGCTCCTACAGTCTTTTGTAATTCTAAAAGTGAGTACACTGTCCCTGGTTCTTTATATCCTCGCCTATTCGGGACTAGACTCGATACTTTCTTGGTTGACACAAGACCAAGTCAAGCCTATGTTACGTCCCTTGCTTTAGGTAAACGGGAAGTCGGTGAGAGGCCGACGCTGCCCCCGCAACGGTATGTGACCTGGGGTTGAATCAAAAACCACTGCCTTACAGATAAGGTGGGAAGGTGATTCAGCCTGGAGTTTTTCCAGTCACGAGCCCGGAGACCGACCTGGAGCTTAGCAGTAAAGGTGTTGCGGAGGGTGACGCCGACGCCAATCGAGCAAGCGCGTTCCTCCGTATATTGATTCAGTGCGGGTGTGCACAAATAGAAGGAGATCGCTCAATGAAACGCGCATTAGTCGGCTCGAGCTGCATGCTTTGTGCAGCACTATCCCCCCACAGCTACGCTACTAAGACACCAGAGGTCGTTGTCACAGGCACTCAACACCCAGTATCGGTTGAGTCTCTGCCAGCGGCAACAACAGTTTACACTCGAGAGCAGATTGAAGAACTGCAATTTCAAAACTTACCCGAATTGCTCAATCAGAGTGTAGGTTTGGACGTAGTCCGTAACGGTGGTCCCGGCCAGCCCACCAGTCTGTTCATACGGGGCACCGAGGCAGATCACGTACTGGTTTTGGTCGACGGCATCAGGGTTGGGGCTGCTACTGTCGGTACCACTGCGTTCCAACTCATTCCGCTGTATCAAATCGAGCGGATCGAAATCCTGCGTGGACCCCAGTCAAGTCTGTACGGCTCGGAAGCAATTGGCGGGGTGCTTCAAATTTTCACTCGTAAAGGCAGGGCACCGACCAGTTATGGTGTTACAGCAGCGGCAGGAAGCTTCAACACAAAAGAGATTGGAGCCAATATAAACGGTGAGTCTAACGGGACGAAATACAGTGTCGCAGCGTCCTACATAGATACCGATGGCTTCGACGCGCGGGAACCGGTACCGGGCCCCTTTGGGTTTTCACAACCAGATGATGATGGCCACGATAACGCCTCTATTCAAGTTCGAGTCGGACATGAAACTAAAAATGGTAGCGAGTTCGACGCATTTATTCTACGCGCTGAGGGGACTACGGAATTTGACGGAACATTTGAAGACAAAAGCGACCATGTTCAGCAAGTCGTCGGTGCTTCGGCTACATTTGACCCAACATCGATCTGGGAAACAGTGCTCCGTGTCGGTGAAAGTCGCGACGAGACAGACAACTTTGCCCCTGACGGTTCTTTTTCATCCACATTTAATACAAAACGCAAACAAGCGTATTGGATCAACCATGTTGAAGTCACTCCGCAGGGTATCTTGACGCTTGGTGCCGACTACCTCGATGACCAAGTCGACAGCACTTCGAATTTTGCGGAAACTTCCCGTGACAATGTCGGGGTATATGCTCAGTACGTCGGTGACTATGGATCACAACAGATTACGGCGTCCATCCGCAACGACGACAACGAGGCCTTCGGCAGTGAGACGACCGGGGGCATTGGCTGGGGATACGTGTGGCCGAATGCCGTTCGGGTCTATTTGAGAGCAGGCAATGCGTTCAAGGCCCCCACTTTTAATGAACTTTATTTCCCCAACTTCGGGAACCCGAACCTTGGACCGGAGACTGCAGTCTCCGTCGAAGCGGGGTTGGAAGGGCGCCCCCAATGGGGTAGATGGGTGGTGCGATTGTTCCGGACTGAAGTGGACGATCTTATTGTGACAACCCTTAACCCTGCGACCGGGATGTTTTCTCCAGAAAACATCGAAGACGCTCGCATTGATGGAATAGAGGTGGAAATTGCAGCCTTGCTCGCCGGTTGGAATGTATCCGCCACACTAACCCTGCTCGACCCTGAGAACAGGCAAACGGGGGCTGAATTGCCACGGCGCGCAAAGGAAAGCTTTACTTTTAATGTCACCAAACAAATCAACAAGTTTGTTTTTGGTGGACGCCTATTGGCAAAGGGCGACCGTTTTGACGATACCTTGAACACCATCCCAGTGGATAGCTACGTGGTGGTCGACTTGTTGGCTGAATATCTACTCAACCGTAACTTTTCCATTAAAGCTAGAGTAGGAAATGTTTTTGATGAGGACTACCAAGAGGTAAGTACCTTCAATACACCGGGTCGAAATGTATTGTTTACGGTGCAGTATGAGGGGGGGCCGGCACAGTTGTAGGCTGACGTTCTAGCGTCTATCCATCTTTGTAAAAGTGGCGAGAAACTAGTATCTAGTAGCTAGAGAGCAATAAGCCCCTAGTCGGCAACTGGGTAAACCGATACTCTTTTGGTGTTTACGGCTAGCTACCAGGTACTAGCCACTCGTGACTGTCCTTATAATGCCAACGATGTCACATTTGAGCGAACATGTCGTCGTCGGGCTTTCCGGTGGGGTGGATTCAGCTGTAGCCGCTGCGTTGCTGCTGGAGCAAGGCTACGAGGTGACCGGCCTGTTTATGAAAAACTGGGAAGATGATGACGATGACGAATACTGTGCTGCCGCCGTTGACTTATCCGATGCGGAATCGGTCTGCAGCATTCTCGGCATAGAACTTAGAACCATCAATTTTTCCTATGAATATTGGGAGCGCGTCTTCACACAGTTTCTTGATCAGTACGAATCTGGGTACACACCTAATCCTGATATTCTTTGTAATCGAGAGATCAAGTTTAAGGAGTTCCTCGAGTACGCTAAGACTTTAGGTGCAGACCACATCGCAACCGGCCATTATGTGGGCGTTAGACAAAACGGTAATAAAACGCTTTTGTTACGTGGCCGAGATGCAGCCAAAGACCAAAGCTACTTCCTCTATGCACTGAACCAGACTGCTCTCAAGCAAAGCCTGTTTCCGCTATTTGCATGGTCGAAAGCGGAAGTGCGTGAAAAGGCCAGGCGTTTAGGTTTATCCGTATATGACAAGAAAGATAGCACCGGTATCTGTTTCATCGGCGAGCGACGTTTCAAGGATTTTCTACGCAACTACATTGATTCAAACAAGGGACAAATTCGAGACCTGGACGAAACGGTCGTGGGAGAACACGATGGGCTTGTGTTTTATACTCTTGGTCAACGTCAAGGGTTAGGCATAGGCGGTGCCGGGGAGCCCTGGTATGTCGTACGTAAAGATATGGCCTGCAATGTGCTTTACGTCACCCAAGGCCACGAGCATCCAGCCCTGTTCAGTTCCTGGTTACACGCAAATGAACTCAATTGGATCTCTGGGAGCACGCCGAGTGTCCCCATTACCTGCACAGCGAAAACCCGATACCGTCAGGCCGACCAAGATTGCACCATAGAGAGTATTGCTAACGGGCGGACTTTGGTTAGATTCGGACAACCACAACGAGCGGTTACACCCGGCCAATCCGTTGTTTTCTATGACGGCGATACCTGTTTAGGTGGGGGTACTATCGTTACTTGCGAAGCCCTAGTCCAAACCGGGGACAATACATTATTTCATAATGCCAAAGAAAAACTCTCGCCAAAGCACGAAGCTCGCAAAGATTATTAATGTGTTACATACAATCACTTTTTATCTTGGCGGCTTTGCGTCTTTGCGAGAGTAAATTTCCTTACTAGTCACAATCACCTTCGGGCCGATTATTGAGGCGAGTGAA
>JASJAT010000040.1 GCA_030066885.1 Arenicellales bacterium
GTAACCTGTATCAGCTTTTTCAAAGCCATGACTACCATTACAACCCCTGCTGCGTTCTGTAGCTGAAACGCCCCAGCCAGGGGAAGGTTTGGTAGCCCATAGTAACTGTCCTCAGGGCCAATCCAATCCCAACTAAAACCGTGGTCCATATACGAAAAGTGCTCACCGATCCGATAGAGGCTAGCTCCCGCCTTGGTGGCGAATTCAACGACGGCATCGGGTGTATCTGGATCAGAACACACGGCCGGACAACCACCACGAATGATCCCGGCTTTCTCTGCCGCTATGGACTCCCGATCCGCGCCTAACCAAAGCTGATGATCTATCGCCACGCTCGTAATTAGGGTGGCACACGAATCCACAGCGTTCACCGCATCTAAACGTCCACCCATACCCACCTCTAACACAGCGATCTGCACTCCCTTTTGCTTAAAAAGGAGCAGCGCCGCAAGTGTTCCAAACTCAAAATAGGTAAGTGGAATGTCGCTACGTGCATCTTCGATCGTTTCAAATGCCCAACAGAGTTCAGCCTCACTCACCATTTGCCGATCGACTTGAATCCTTTCAGCGTAACTGACCAGGTGTGGTGAGGTATAAGTACCAACGTGGAAACCGGCCTGGGAAAATATGGCAGTAAGCATTTCTACCGCAGAACCTTTACCGTTCGTACCAGCAACACTGATAACTTTATACTCCAACCCGTCAGGAAGAATTTTGTGAAGGACTGCTTCCAAGCGATCCAGCGTAAGATCGATAGACCGAAAGTGAACGGATTCTATATACGCGAGCCATTGCCCCAGTGAACGGTGGTCCTTCCCGTGTGCGGTATCAAGCATCGTCGCTAACCCACAGATGATGATGCAGGTAGCTCCTCCCAATCAGGCATCAACGTACTCAGCAAGTTGGCTACCTTTGATCGCATGTCCCGTCTATCTACGATCATATCTATAGCGCCATGGTCGAGCAGGAATTCCGCTCGCTGGAAACCATCCGGCAGGGTCTGCCTGACGGTCTGCTCTATAACACGCGGCCCGGCAAATCCAATTAATGCTTTGGGCTCAGCAATTATTACGTCCCCTAACATAGCCAAACTGGCTGACACTCCCCCCATCGTAGGGTCGGTGAGAACGGAAATAAACGGAATTTTGGCATTCGCCAGTTGTGTCAGCGCCGCACTTGTTTTGGCCATCTGCATTAGCGAGAACAACGCCTCCTGCATGCGTGCTCCACCGGAAGCACTGAAGCACACCAAAGGGATACGCTGGTCGATACACGCCTGTACCGCCCTTACGAATCGCTCTCCGACGACAGAACCCATCGATCCTCCCATGAATTCGAATTCGAAGGCGGCAGCAACCAGGGGTTTTTTTTCTAGTTCTCCTTGGCTGACAACCAGTGCGTCGGTGAGTCCCGTTGATTTTTGGGCCTCACTCAGTCGATCTTTATATCGCCGTTTGTCCTTGAATTTAAGCGTGTCTACTGGTCGGAGATCATGGGCAATCTCGTGCTGCCCAGTTTGATCAAGAAATTGATTTAACCTGACTTGTGCGGGAACTCTTAAGTGTTGATCACATTTCGGACAAACTTCCAAATTCCTTTCTAGCTCAGCGCGATACAAAACCGCGCTGCAGTTTGGGCACTTTGTCCACAATCCTTCCGGTACACCCCGCTTTCCATCTCCAGTCCCCGACTTGATTTTCGGCGGGAGTATTTTCTCAAACCAATTCACGTCGCTATCGACTCAACATCCCGTGCGTGTTTCACGGCATTGCTCAAGCTTTCTATGAATGCCGTCGCTTTATCAATCAGTTGGTCGAGGTCCGTAGCGTTGTCAGCAACGATACGGACCAACGCGCTACCCACGATCACCGCATCGGCAAAACGGGCGATATCGGCGGCAGCGGCGGGACTATCGATACCAAAACCAACACCCACCGGTACTTTAGATGCAGATTTTATAACGTCCAACCGCGACTCAACTTCAGCGGCATCGACATGGGAGGCGCCGGTGACACCCCGCAAAGATACGTAGTAGATGAAACCACTGGCTTGCTTACAGATTAGTTGGATCCGGTCCGCCGTACTTGTCGGCGCCAATAAAAACACCTGTGAGATGTTATGCTGGCGTAATATATCGCTGAGTTCAGCCCCCTCTTCGGGTGGCATATCGACAACGATGATTCCGTCCGCACCTGCTTCGGCGAGAGCGGCGGAAAAACTTTCATAACCCATAATTTCTATTGGGTTAAGGTAACCCATAAGTACTATCGGGGTTGTGTCGTTGTCTTTTCGAAACTCACGGACAAGGTTTAACACGTCATTCGTTCCTACCCCTTGTGACAACGCACGCTCACTGGCTTGCTGAATAACAGGCCCATCTGCCATCGGATCCGAGAATGGAACTCCCAGTTCTACAATGTCAGCGCCGGCACTGACCAATGCATGCATGAGTGGGACAGTAGTCTCTAGATTGGGGTCACCCGCAGTAATGAAAGTTATCAATGCCGGTTGGTTTTTACTTTTGAGCTCGGCAAACGTCGTATCAATTCTGGCCATTAAATTTTAATACCTTCGATTTCAGCGACGGTGTGAATATCCTTGTCACCTCGTCCCGACAAGTTCACCACAATCGATTGATCAGCACGCATTTCCCGGGCCAGCCGTGCAGCATAGGCAACGGCGTGACTCGATTCCAAAGCCGGAATTATGCCTTCCAATCGAGTCAACAGGTGGAAAGCATCCAACGCTTCCTGATCCGTAATCGCAAAGTATTTAGCACGGCCTATATCCTTTAACCAAGCGTGCTCGGGTCCCACGCCAGGATAATCCAACCCCGCAGATACCGAATGGGTCTCGATAATCTGGCCATTGTCGTCTTCCATAAGGTAAGTGCGCTGTCCGTGTAGTACACCGACCTTACCCGCGCAAAGTGGCGCCGCATGTTTACCGCTGTCTAGTCCTTCACCCGCCGCTTCGACACCGTGCAGTTGGACCTGTTCGTCAGAGATAAAAGGGTAAAAGATTCCTATCGCGTTAGAACCACCGCCCACACACGCCACGATTGCATCGGGCAGTTTCCCTGTTTGCTCTATCATTTGTGTTTTTGTCTCGCGCCCAATGACCGACTGAAAATCGCGAACCATTACCGGATAAGGATGGGGGCCGGCCACAGTGCCGATAATATAAAAGGTGTTATCGACATTTGTGACCCAGTCCCGCAAGGCCTCGTTGAGCGCATCTTTCAATGTTCTTGAGCCCGATTCAACTGGCACCACCTCTGCGCCCAGCAGCTTCATCCGATAAACGTTAATGGCCTGCCGTTTGATATCTTCGGTGCCCATATAAACGACGCATTCCAGGCCCAGACGGGCTGCAACAGTAGCACTAGCCACGCCGTGCTGGCCGGCACCTGTCTCTGCGATTATTCGGGGTTTGCCCAGATGTTGAGCTAACAAAGCTTGGCCGACCGTATTGTTGATCTTGTGGGCACCCGTATGGTTCAAGTCTTCTCTTTTCAGAAAAATCTTTGCGCCACCACAATGCTCTGTCAACCGTTCGGCCAAATATAAAGGCGAGGGACGACCGACATAATGCTTCAAATCCCGATCAAAACTCGCGAGAAAATCTGGGTCTTTTACAAAACGCTGGTAGGTCTGGTTCAACTCATCCAGCGCATGCATCAAAGTCTCTGCAACGAAGATTCCACCATACGGTCCAAAGTGACCTTTGGCGTCCGGTTGTTCGTATTTTGATTTAGCTTCAACTGCACTCATTTTTTGGTCTCTTTAACATCAACCGCGTTTACGGCACTAATGAATCGGCTAATCTCGGCGGCATCTTTCTTTCCCTTTTCGTGTTCGACACCGCTGCTGACATCAACAGCATAAGGCTGTACGGTACGTATTGCTTCACCGACATTATCGGCATCTAGGCCGCCAGCCAGAATAACAGGTTTGACTATGGAATCCGGTAATCGCTGCCAGAAAAAAGATTCACCCGTCCCACCGTATATATCACTTTTCAATGTGTCCAATAACAGAGCCCTGGTGTCCGGAAAGTTACTTGCCAAGGTGCTGGCTTGTTCGATAGATCGAACACGCAGGGCTTTTATGTAGGGAATCCCATAAGAACTGCATAGTTGTGGGGACTCCTCACCATGCAATTGTAAAAGATTTAACGATACCTTTTTCAGTAAACTTTGTACTTGCTCAGTACTCTGATTGACCAATACACCTACCGCCGCAACGAAAGGAGGTAAAGTATTGATAATCTCTTGTGCCCGTTCGGCATCGATATAGCGCGAACTCGGCCGATAAAAAACAAATCCTAAGGCATCAGCACCTGCTTCGACCGCCGCATATGCATCTTCCTCTCGCGTTATACCGCATATTTTTACTTTTGTATTCAATGAGTTACTTCCAATATTCGAGCCTGAACAGATTTACCTTGCACTATCCTCGTCTCGTCGTGCGACGGTCGTAGATCCTGTAGGAACAGTCCCCCTCGCCGTGATAAATCGGCCTGAGGTGCCCTTCTAAACCGGAGTGTCATTCAAGCCGTATTGTTCTCTCGCAATGGAGCAAAGCCCGCCAAGAAAGACATATTAACACTTTAGTATTTGGTCATTGTGCTGGGATAGTAGTAGCACCAGGACACGGCCTCGCAATGCCATCTTATAGGCTTTGCGAGCTTAGCGTGGCGAGAGCTCGTTTGAATGGACACAGGTCGAGGACTCTTAAAAGGTACTGTGTTAAAAAAGTATACTGTCCCCGAGCTACCAATATCGAACGGCCATGGTGGATTCGGGAATATGGTAGTCTATCGGGTAGCTCACTGCGGCGAGGTATAGGCCATGAGGTGGGGCAGTGACTCCCGCCTTCGCACGGTCACGCGCAACTAAAACTTCTTCCACCCAAGATACGGATTTCTCACCCGCCCCCACTGCAACCAGTGTTCCCACTATGTTACGGACCATATGTTGCAAAAACGCGTCGGCTTCCACGTCAAACCAAATCCAGCTCGCAGTAAATCCGATGTCCAAACACGATAAACGGCGTACCGGGCTTGTAGCCTGGCAGCCTGCGGCCTGAAATGAACTGAAATCATGTCGACCCAGCAGTGGAGTTTTCGCCGTACACATTGCCTCGACGTCAAGCAACCGGTGCTCCCAGCAAGCCCTTGTTCTAAACAGGGCGGAGGGCTCTCGCCTATTTAGAATGATATACCTATAAGACCGCTTTACCGCGCTGTACCGGGCATGGAATTCATCCGTCATTTCACGCACCCACAGCAGACACACATCGTCTGGCAAATAAGTGTTTACCCCACGCAGCCACTGAAAAGGCGTACGCCGGGCTGCGGTATTGAAGTGAATCACCTGCCCGGTTGCGTGAACACCGGAGTCAGTGCGACCGGCAGCGATAACTTTTATAGGATGATTGGCAACTCTTGTAATCGCGTGTTCAAGGCACTGCTGTACTGTGCGCTTTTCATCCTGATGTTGCCAACCTTTGAAACCTGAACCATCGTACTCAATCCCTGCCGCGATACGCACGAAGCTGAAAAAACCACATTCGACAATGTCTAGTTTATTTGCGCTGCCAGTTCTGCTGCCTGATTTTTCTGGTCAGGACTGCCTTCTTTCAGAACTTCATCGATAATACTTCTGGCGCCCGCTTTATCACCCATATTGAGATAGGCCTGTGCCAGATCGAGTTTAGTTGCGGCCTCGTCCCATTGCTCGGTTTGCTCTGCATCATCTCCAGCATTCTCGATGTCGGAATCGGAATCCAAACTGGTGGGTTCCAGTTCGAAGCTGGTCTCATCGAGGTTCTGGTCCTGTGCATCCTCGAGGCTGGCAAAATCCCGATCCAGAGCACCTTGTTCCACCGAGTTATCCTCTACACCAATTTGGGATTCTTTCAACGCCATCTCGGACTCTTCTGATAACTCTAAATCGAAGTCTATAAGTTCTTCTTTCGGCAAATCCTCTTGCGCAGCTTGGGTGGCCTTGGCTTCGGCATCCTGCGTATCAACGACTGGCTCTCCGAGGTCAATGTCAAAATCAAGTTCTGAAGGATCAGTAGTTGCGAAGTTCAACATTTCTGCGTTTTCAGAATCTTCAGGTGATTTTTCGTCAGGTGATTTTTCCGCTTCAGAAACTTCGGCAGACATCGACACAGCTGTTTCTTCCATCTGTTTACCCAGTCGGTCGAGTTCCTCATCTAATCCGACATTTTGGTCGGGGGCCGGGAATGGATGTAGGGCCGGGTCCAGTGTATCGGCAGGCTGCTCACCTTCTTCTGCACCGACCTCTGCAATGTCTTCTGATGCCGGCATAGGCTCTAATGAGCTCAGCTCAGTTGGGGTTTCTTCCGGCTCAGTGGGGACTTCCTCTAACGATTCTGACGCCGGTGCAGTCGCCAGCACCTCTTCTAAAGTATCTGAGGCGGCTTCAGCTATAGTTTCCTCATTTGAAGATTCAATCTTAGGCTGCTCCAGTGTTTCGCTTATCGATTCAGTCAGAGACTCTTCTACGGAGCTTGGTACCTCCTGCGAAAACAGTGGATTGTTGGGATTCATTTTGAGCCCCATCTCAACCACTTTATTCCAAGTTTCCGCATCTCCCTGCTCACCAGCCGGGTATAGTTCTTCTGCTAATGTCTCAAAAGAATTGAGATCATTTCGTTGCTGGTAGATCTCCAACAATTTAAGCTTCAGCTCGTGGCGGCTCGGATCCCTGCCTGCAGCTTCTTTTAAGACTTCTTCTGCTTGCTCGTCCCGACCGTACGCCAGGTACACTTCAGCTTCGGCCAAGGGGTCAACTTCGTCGGCTTGCATTGTGCCCATGCCGGCCATACCAAAATCGCTTAAAAATGAGGTATCCGTGCCCGTTCCCGTTGCTTCAGTATCCGTCGTTTCTGTCTGTCCATCCAGCGCGCTACCGGACAGTATGCTTTCCTCGAATTCGGCGATCGACCGGCGGCGGCGCATGATCAACAGCAACGCAACCAGCAATACCAATATGCCGACCACTGCGGCGATAATAGTCATTGAACTGCCAACGAACGTATCGAGCAGGCTCTCCCACCAGGCTTTTGAAGACCTTTGAACCACGGGTTGCGCGACCGGTTGCTCCGTGATGGGTTCTATCACAGCTTGCTCAGGTCGGGTCGCGGCTGCTTCTTGCCCTGTTTGCTGTTCGGCCTGTTGAGCTAGGGAGGCCTGTTGCGCAGCTTGTGCGGCCTCCTGCTGCGCTTGTAGTGCTTGTTGTTCCGCCTCGGCCACCTGCTGAGACGCTTGCTGCTCAGCTTGCGCAACCTGTTCAGCGGCTTGTTGTTCGACTTGTGCTGCTTGCTGCTGTGCTTGGGTCAGTTGCTCCTGAACTTGCGCCGCTTGTTGTTGGGCCTGTGTGGCTTGAGCCTGGGCTTCGGCTGCCTGTTGTTGGGCGAGGGCCAGCTCCTGGCTTTCCAATTCGACCAGTCTTTGCGCGTTCTCAACCTGTCCTTCGAGCAGGGTGATTCTTTCCTGCATTTGTTTATTTTGCAGTTCACTCGACACCAGTGCCTCTTCAATCGTGGCGATCTGGTCTCTCAAAGCAGCGATCTCTTTGTCCGCGGCGGCCTTTACCGCATCGATTTCGGCTTGAGCGCCGGGTGAACCCGCGACCTGACCTTCTTCTTGCTCTAACGTAGCGCGTACAATTTTCAACAAGTCTTGCTCAGCGGTGGCTGACCCTGCAGCAGGAGTTTCGGGTGCTGCTTCAGCGGTACTCTCCGCCGCCTCGGGCGCTGTCTCCGTAACCTCGGGGGTGGTCATCGCCGTCTCCGGCGCTGTCTCTGTTACCTCTGGTGCACCTTCTTCTGCCGGCTCGGCTGCAACTGCTGGTGCTTGTGCAGTCGTTTCCTCCGGCGTGGCTTGCATTGTTTCAGCTTCTGGTTCTGCAGGCGCGGTCGCAACTGTGGGCTCTGCGGCAGGCATTGGCGTCTCAGTCGACGCTGTGTCGGGGGTCGGAACTTTCATGACACCGCTGGTTTCCGCCAACGCCATTTTGTAAGACTCCCATTCGGCCAACTGAGTCTGATAGGTTTGGCTCGCTTCCTCCTTGGAGATTGACGTGACTGAATCGAAGTCAGACAGACGTAAAATCTGCCCGACTTTCAGACGGTTTATATTATTGTCCACAAACGCCTGAGGATTCTCTCTAAGCAGGGCAATCATAATTTGAAAAATATTCGCATCAGAACCACGTGTGTCGAGCCGGGACGCGATACCCCATAGCGTGTCACCACGCTCAGTCATTCCATACTCCGCCCCGCTGAATTCGGATACCGAAGTTTGCTCTTGTAGCTGGGGTGCGGGTTCACTCTCTTTTTCAGGTTGCTGTGCCGCGGCCATGCTAGCGCCGCCCGGCTCGGCCTGCTCTGCTACACCTGGGGTGTTCACCGCGATGGATTGCTGCGCAGCGTACAGAGGTGGATCGAGCAACGCTGTGTATTCACGAATCAATTTACCATCGGACCATTCGGCACGGATGAGAAAATGCAAAAACGGTTCTTTAACCGGTTGCGTCGTATTGATGCGAATGGCCGGATTACCAACCTTCCGAATCCGGAACTCAAGCTGACCCAAGAAGACGTCGCGGTCGATGCCGGCGCGCTGGAAATCTTCCGCGGAACCCAAATTGACTTCCAAGGTCTCCAACTCGTTTTCGGTCACCGATTTCAACTCAATTTCAGCTACCAGGGGTTCATCTAGTGCTGAGAGCACTTTTAGGTTACCTAATCCTAAAGCATGGACCTGATTGACAAAGAAGAAGGCTACAAGACTGATTAAGAGCCTGCGGAGATCGAAACAGCGCTGGTGCCGGGTTGTCATAGGTTTGTACTCGTGTATGCCCGTTTATTTGTCGGAAAACCGCTTTTTTGACCTGCAGTTAGCTGGCCACTTTAGCAAATGTCCTCACAAAATAAGAATAACTTACAGTTACATATAGCTTTTTAGCAAATGTTCGGCGATCTGTACACTGTTTAGAGCTGCTCCTTTGCGCACATTATCGGCTACAACCCATAAGTTTAGGCCGCGGTCGTGGGAAATATCCTCCCTAATTCGGCCCACATACACGGCATCACGGGCAGCACCTTCGGTCACAGCAGTGGGATAACCGCCATCCACCATATCGTCTATTACCTCAACACCCGGTGCATGTCGCAGCAATTCACGTGCGGAATCGGCCGTGATCTTTTCCACGGTCTCCACATGAACCGCTTCGGAATGCCCATAAAACACAGGAATCCTTACTGTAGTTGCGTTGACGCGAATAGACGGGTCACCCATTATCTTTTGGGTCTCCCAAACTATTTTCATCTCCTCTTTTGTATAGCCGTTTTCTTGGAAAACGTCTATATGTGGCAACGCGTTAAATGCAATTTGTTTCGGGTACACCTCGGTTTTGATCTTCTTGCCATTCAATAGCGCCGCAGTTTGTTCCGCCAACTCTTCCACTGCGTTCTTTCCCGACCCGGAAACAGCCTGATAGGTACAGACATTGATGCGCTCGATACCGACACTGTCGTAAATAGGCTTCAACGCAACCACCATTTGTATGGTAGAACAGTTTGGATTCGCAATAATACCGTGATGCGTATAGTCTCGTATCGCTTCCGGATTCACTTCGGGGACCACTAAAGGTATTTCATCGTCATAGCGAAACTGAGACGTGTTGTCGATGACCACGCAGCCTCCGGCAACCGCGCGCGGAGCATGTAGTTTGGAAACAGCTGCCCCCGCTGAAAACAATCCGATATCGACCTTGCTAAAGTCGAACTTTGCCAGATCTTCTACTGGTATCTCGCTGCCGTTAAATTTAACTGACTTCCCTGCTGACCGTTCACTGGCTAAGGCGAATACCTCCCGTACCGGGAAATCCCGCTGGGCCAGAATTTCCAGCATACTTTCACCGACGACCCCCGTCGCGCCCACTACGGCGACGTTACAGTGTTTAGGTGTATTCATACAGTTCAGGCCATTAGGTTAGCGCTGCGATCACAGCATCACCCATTTGCTCGGTGCCCACACACTGGCCTTCATTGCGGAAAATGTCGACCGTGCGCAGCCCTTGTTTTAATACGGTCTCCACCGCATTGCTAACAAGGTCAGCCAATTCGGCATCACCCAGGGAGTAACGCAGCATCATCGATACGGACAGTAAGGTGGCCAACGGATTAGCCTTATCAGACCCGGCGATATCGGGTGCAGAACCGTGCACAGGCTCGTACATCCCCTTGCCGTCGCTATCAAGCGAAGCGGAGGGCAACATCCCTATGGACCCAGTCAACATCGCAGCGATGTCCGAAAGAATATCTCCGAACATGTTGGTCGTGACCACCACATCGAACTGTTTAGGTTCACGGACCAGCTGCATTGCAGCGTTGTCGACATACATATGCGATAACTCGCAATCGGAATATTGATTTGCCACGCTCGTTACTACATCACGCCAAAGCTCGGTACATTCTAGAACGTTGGCCTTGTCTACCGAACATACCCGCCTGCTGCGCTTGCGCGCTACTTCAAACGCAGTATGGGCTATACGCTCGATTTCAGATTCCTTATATACAAGAGTGTTAACCCCCTCCCGTTCGCCATCTTTAGTATTGCGCACCCCCCGCGGTTGTCCGAAATAAATTCCACCCGTAAGTTCCCTGACTATCATGACGTCTAAACCTGAGACGAGGTCAGGCTTGAGACTAGATGCATCAGCCAACTCAGCGTATGTCATTGCGGGTCGCAGATTTGCGAACAGACCAAGCTCCGACCGCAACCCTAGCAGACCGCGCTCGGGCCGCTTGTCGAAGGGGAGTTGTTCCCAAGCCGGACCGCCCACTGCCCCCAACAATATCGCATCTGCATCTTTAGCGCGCGCCAAGGTCTCGTTCGGCAAAGGAGATCCGGTTTCGTCATAGGCGGCACCTCCGACTAAACCGGTTTCCAACTCAACTCTTAAGTCGAGGTCGCTTTTCAGATGATTAATCAGCTTTTCTGCCTGGGCCATGACTTCCGGTCCAATACCGTCACCGCCCAAGATCAATACTTTCTTGGTCATAATCTCAAAGGTATACCTGAGCCCCTTAGAAGGTCATGGTGAAAGGGTCTTACAGAACAACACGGGCACGTCAGGTCAGCTCGGCAAACAACCAAGGTGCTTCGTTTCGCCTCCGCGCTTCGTACTGCCGAATGTCGTCAGCGTGCTCTAACGTTATACCGATGTCATCCAGTCCATTCATCAACCTGTGCTTCATGCCCGCATCGATTTCAAATTTGAACACCTCATCTCCCGGCGTGGTTATAGTCTGTTCCAGCAAATCCACTTTCAGGTGAAATCCAGCATTGGCATTTGTTTGTTCGAACAGACTCTCCACGATTTTATTATCCTGAATGATCGGCAGGAGACCATTCTTGAAACAGTTGTTATAAAATATGTCTCCGTAGCTCGGCGCTATAATCACCCTAATGCCGTAATCCAATAGCGACCACGGTGCATGTTCACGAGATGAGCCGCAGCCAAAATTCTGCCGTCCCAACAACACTTGGGCGCCCTGGTACCTCTCCATGTTGATTTCAAAGTCCGGGTTCAGCCTGCGTTGGCTGTGATCATCCCCGGGCTCTCCGGGATCCAAGTATCGCCAATCGTCAAATAGGTTAGGTCCAAACCCGGTCCGCTTTATTGACTTGAGGTACTGCTTTGGAATTATCTGGTCTGTGTCGACGTTAGCTCTGTCAATCGGAAGAACGACACCATCGATGCTGGAAAAAGCTTGCATAGTCACCAATCCCTTATGTCAACAAAATGTCCGGCAATAGCTGCAGCGGCGGCCATAGCGGGTGATACAAGATGGGTGCGTCCGCCGCGACCCTGACGTCCCTCAAAATTCCGGTTTGAAGTCGACGCGCAGCGCTCGCCGGGGTCTAAGCGGTCAGCATTCATGGCCAAACACATCGAACATCCTGGCTCACGCCACTCAAATCCAGCCTCAGTGAAAACGTCGGCAAGACCCTCAGATTCTGCTTGTTGTTTAACCAAACCGGAACCTGGCACTACCATGGCCAAATCGATATTGTCGGCCACGGACTTGCCGCGCACGATCCGTGCAGCCTCTCGTAGATCCTCAATACGTGCGTTGGTACAAGAACCAATGAATACTTTGTCCAGTTGTATGTCGGTAATGCGAGTACCGGGCTCGAGGCCCATGTAGGCCAATGCACGTCCTATACCTTCTTGCCGGGCTGGTTCGCTTTCCGCATTTGGGTCTGGCACGACACCGTTCACGGCCGTCACCATTTCGGGTGACGTTCCCCACGTTACTTGCGGCTCGATGTCCTCTGCTGCCAATTCGACTTCGAGGTCAAACTTGCCATCTTCGTCACTATGCAGATCAGACCAGGCAGAGCAAGCTTGCTGCCAAAGCTCACCCGTAGGCGCATAGGGTCGGCCTTCGACATATTCCAAGGTAGTCTCGTCGCATGCAATGAGTCCAGCTCTGGCGCCTGCCTCTATGCTCATATTGCACATGGTCATCCTACCCTCCATGCTCATGGTCTGCACCGCTGAACCAGCGTACTCTATCACGCTCCCCGTTCCACCTGCGGTACCGATATGCCCGATGATCGCCAGAATAACGTCCTTAGCTGTTACGCCGTAGCCCAAACCCCCATTGATACTAATGCGTAGGTTTTTCGACTTTTTCTGCAGCAGGCACTGCGTCGCGAGAACATGCTCGACTTCTGACGTACCAACGCCAAAAGCCAGAGCAGCAAACGCCCCATGCGTTGAAGTATGAGAATCCCCACATATTAGGGTCATTCCGGGTAAGGTTGCACCTTGTTCAGGGCTGATCACATGGACGATACCTTGACGGACATCGTCAATTGGATACTCAACGATTCCGAACTCCTTACAGTTCGAACTCAACGTGTCCACTTGCAGCTTCGATACGGGGTCGGTAATGCCCGAGGCACGGTTAACCGTCGGGATATTGTGATCGGCTACGGCCAAATTGGCATTCACACGCCACGGTTTTCGATTGGCCATGCGTAATCCTTCGAACGCTTGCGGCGAGGTTACTTCGTGAACCAAATGTCGATCGATATATAGCAAGCTGACGCCGTCGTCATCGGTGTGTACGACGTGTGTATCCCAAAGCTTGTCATATAATGTTTTTCCAGCCATAGTTCGTCTTTAGTGTGAACAAATCAATCGGTCGTAGGAATTCAAAAAACAGCGTATGTTAGCACATTACGCGAACATCACAGTGAATGAACAAACTAAAAACTTAACGCTGAAACAAACTAAGACGGCTCGATTTCGAGAGCTCGTAACGTGGTGGGCAGACCGTCTTGGTCGACACCAGGTGCCACTGATAGATAATACCGACAACATCAACGACTTTTTGGGTCCCGATGCCGTCCATCATGATCTCATTCAAAACGTAGTACGCTCTGTTTACCGCGCCAACAACTGCGGTCACTTGGACGCCTGCATTTTGCTCGAAGAGACTTTTACCGCACTGGGACAGGTAAGAGTGGCACTGATCGACTCAGCCCAAGCAGATGTTGATCAGATCAATTTATTGGACAACATCGGTTGGCAGACACGGCAATACTTTGGCTTAGAACCGGAAACTAGCTCGCCAACCCCCAAGCTCGACGCTCAACCCTCCGACGCAAAGATTGTGTCGTTTTCAAACACTGGGTACAAGTTACTCGTTACTAGGGACTAGGGACTCTTCTGGTTTCCGGTTCTACGTCCGCTTCTATCTCTTCAGCGGGAAAGACGGTTTCATTGATTTACCAAGACCCGCTGATATGCCGGGCGAATGACAGAAATCACCAGTACCGCTGCAGCGATAGCGACGCCTGCCGCTGTAACGAAGGTCGATGCCGGTCCAACGTAGGCCCATATATATCCGCTATAGAAACTTCCTATGGCACCCCCAATGCCAAAACTCGTGCTGCCGTACAGTGCGATACCCCGGTGCTCGTGAGAACCTCGAAACATCTTACGGATAAGTTGCAATGCGGTGGCGTGATACGCGCCGAAAGTGACCGCATGTAGAGCTTGCGTCAGGGTAATTACCGTAACCGATTCCGGAAAAGCGGCGACCAAACTCCAGCGCAATGCAGTAACCACAAAACTCATTGCCAGCACCGACGGTAATGAAAAATGCCAGTGGATTCTATGCATATAGTAAAAAACGCCGATCTCACATAGCACACCAAATGCCCACAACACGCCTATCGCGCTTTTTGTATACCCATAGTCATTGAGGTAAATGGAGAAAAACGCGTAGAACGGTGCGTGGCTCGCCTGCATAAGTAAACAACAGACCAGAAGCGTTACTATTTCCGGCCTCTTAAACAAGTCTCGAAACCGGGCTTGAATTTGTAATCGTTCCGCGCGTCCAGGTTCCGGTATAAGCAGTGTGGCGAACCACACCCCAAGCAAAGCAAAGGCAACAGCGGGTAAAGTCGTACTTGGACCGTAGTGTTCAACCATCGGGCCCAGGCCCAGGACAAACACGATGAAACCAAGCGACCCCCAAAGCCTTACACGCCCGTACAGCCTTTCGTCTCTCCCTAAATGCTTGAACGTGGTGGTTTCAACTTGTGGTAAAACCGCGTTCCAGAAAAAACTGAAGGCAAACATTACCAGTGCAATCCACCAAAAGGTAACCGACCAGTACATGACCAGGAAAACGGCGAAGGCCATAAAAGCTGCCAATCGAACCACCGGCAACGTTCTCAGAGAATGGTCGGCGATCCATGCCCATATATTCGGTGACACAATTTTGGTCGCTAATAAAATGGCCATCAATTGACCGATCTGCTCAGGCGTAAGACCAATCGACTGAAGGTACAAACCCAAGTAAGGCGTTAATGCTCCCAGCGATGCAAAGAAAAAGAAATAAAAAATAGATAGGCGCCAATAAGGCATAGAGATTAAAGTTTAAAGGTTAAAGCACAAAGAGCGTTAGGCAACTTTGTACTTTGCACTCTTTTTACTTTTTACTTTTTACTTTTTGCTTTTTACTAAAACCGGCGGCATCACATCGGCGTTCTGTCCACGGTGCCTAAGATAGTGATCCATTAATACGAGCGCCAGCATCGCCTCAGCGATTGGTGTAGCGCGTATCCCCACACAAGGATCATGTCGACCGGTCGTCACTACTTCGTGGGCACGACCCACCCGGTCAATAGACCTCGCCGGTACTTGTATGCTGGAAGTCGGCTTCAGTGCGATGCTGACGAGGATTTCCTGACCGGTAGATATTCCACCCAGCACACCTCCCGCATTGTTTGATAGGAAGCCATCAGGTGTCATTTCATCCCGGTGTTCAGAACCCCGTTGTGTGACGCTATCAAATCCGGCCCCGATTTCCACGCCTTTGACCGCATTGATACTCATCATCGCTTTTGCAATATCGGCATCCAGTCGATCGAATACAGGCTCTCCCAGGCCCGACACCATGCCTTGCGCCACCACATGTACTCGCGCTCCGATCGAATCGCCTTGTCTTCGAGTGTTTTCAATAAGGTCTGCCAGCTCATCCACCTTAGCCTGATCAGGAAAGAAAAAAGGATTACCTTCTACTTGATCCCAATCGAAATTTTCCACTCGTACCTCTCCAATCTGCGCGACGTACCCGCGCACAACGATACCGGCTTGCTCTTTAAGGTATTTTTTCGCAATGGCCCCCGCCGCAACTCGAACCGCCGTCTCCCGCGCCGAAGACCGCCCGCCGCCTCTATAGTCGCGTGTACCGTATTTCTGTTCATACACATAGTCGGCGTGCCCCGGCCGATAGGTGTCTTTAATCTTTGAATAGTCCCGGGGCCGTTGATCCTCGTTGTGAATAAGCAGGCCTATAGGCGTACCGAGTGTCTTGCCCTCAAACACACCGGAAAGAATCTGCACGGTGTCCGACTCTCGCCGTTGCGTAGTATATTTGGACTGGCCGGGTTTTCGCCTGTCAAGGTCATGCTGTATGTCGGCCTCGTTCAACGTCAACCCTGGTGGACAACCATCGACTACTCCACCCAGTGCCGTCCCGTGGCTCTCGCCGAACGTCGTAAGCGTAAATAAAGTGCCGAAAGTGTTTCCTGACATCAGTAGGACCTCATCCGCTTCCTGTGTCCACGCGCATGTAGGGATGGTCTTTACATGGGTGGTAGGACCTTAGCCCCGAGCTTTCTTTTAATTCATACAATGTGCGTTCAATGGCTTTGAACGCTGGCGCCAAGTCGACATATTCCGCGGCAGAGGGTGGGACAGGCCTCATAGCCGTTCAGGAATTTTGAATAACAATTGACGGAAACTTAGCGCTGTAGTCTTTCTTCTGGCTGGATAACTTGCCGGCCGCCCGACGTGCAATATCCTTGTATACCCTAGCAATGGTCCCGTCAGGATCAGCCACAACCGTGGGCCGGCCTGAGTCGGTGTCCACTCTAATCCGCATATCGAGCGGTATCCCGCCCAGGTAATCCAAGCCATATTCTTCGGCGATGCGCCGCCCGCCACCCTCGCCAAAAATGTGCTCTTCGTGTCCACACTTGCTGCAGATATGCATGCTCATGTTCTCCACCACTCCCAGAATGGGGATCTCGACCTTTTCAAACATTTTGTATGCCCGGCGCGCGTCGAGAAGGGCAATATCCTGTGGTGTGGTGACGATTATCGCCCCACTTACCGGGACTCGTTGCGCCAAGGTCAATTGCGTATCTCCCGTGCCTGGAGGTAAATCGATGATCAAGTAATCCAGATCATTCCAGCGCGTATCCTTCAGTAACTGCTCCAACGCCTGGGTAACCATGGGCCCGCGCCAAATCATCGGTGTTTCTTCCTCGATCAAGAATCCAATCGACATCGCCTGCAGGTGGTAACTCGTCAAAGGTTCCATACTCTTACCATCTTTTGATTCAGGCCTATTGCGAACTCCCAACATCCTTGGTTGGCTTGGACCATAAATATCCGCGTCTAGTATTCCAACTTGCGCACCTTCGGCCGACAAAGCCAAAGCTAGGTTGGCTGAAACTGTTGATTTGCCCACGCCACCTTTACCCGACGCAACTGCGATCATGTTCTTTACGCCTTCCAAAGGCTTCACTCCCTTTTGTACGGTATGGGATACGATGTCCCAATCGACTTTCACGTCAACCTTTTCAACCCCCTCCAGATTAGATACTTTCTGCTCAAGCTGGCTGGCTAGTTCCCGCGCCCAACTCTTCGCCGGATAGCCTAAGGTCAGGTCCACTTCTATATTGCCGTTGTCTATGGCGATATTCTTGAGGGCCTTCCCGGCAACCAGATCGCGATCGGTGTTTGGATCTATGACTTTTTTCAGGACTTCCTGCACTTGCTCTTGGGTGATACTCATATCTATCTCAAATGTCTCTAAATGTTACCAATATAGGGGCTTTGCGACTGTCTGCGGTCGTGGATCGGTTTCACTAATTATGAAACAACCAGCCTATTCTCTCATCGGGCCACAGGTTCGAACTAATCATACATTATCTCTGATGTTCAAGTTCCTTTCCGTGTAATCTCACCGGTTAAGTCGGATAGATGAACTGAATCTTACACCTGCCCATTGGCGGAAAACCGATTTAACTGGTACCGTACGCCGCCTGCCGCAACCAGATAAATAGACAACTCCTCAGGAAGTGACTTGAATACTGATAAGCGCCGCATCCTCGTAACCAGTGCTCTACCCTATGCCAATGGTCCCATCCATATCGGCCACGTGCTGGAGTACATTCAGACCGATATATGGGTCCGTTTCCAGCGGCTGCAAGGACACGAATGTATCTACGTTTGTGCCGACGATGCCCACGGAACGCCCATCATGTTGAAGGCAGAGGCTGATGGTGTCACCCCAGAAGAATTAATCGAGCGAATAGAAGCCGAACACCGCGCCGATTTCAGGGATTTCCACATCAGCCTGGATAACTTTTATACCACGCATTCCGAAGAAAACCGCCAGTGCTCCGAATACATCTACCAACAAAACAAAGCCAAAGGTCACATCGCTCGACGTGTCATTGAGCAGGCCTATGATCCGGTCAAAGAGATGTTTTTACCGGATCGGTATATACGGGGTGAATGTCCGGTTTGCGGCACACCTGACCAATATGGGGATAGTTGTGAAAACTGCGGTTCTACATATAGTCCGACGGACCTTAAAAACGCTGTATCGGCCGTATCGGGTGCGACACCAATAGCAAAGGAGTCGGAACACTTTTTTTTTCGCCTGGGTGACTTCGAAGAAATGCTGAAGGTGTGGACGCGCGGTGAACACATTCAGCAGCAAGTCAGTAACAAGCTGCAGGAATGGTTCGACGCCGGGTTGCAAGATTGGGATATCTCCAGAGATGCACCGTACTTTGGGTTCGAGATCCCAGAAGAGAACGACAAATACTTCTATGTCTGGCTAGATGCACCGATAGGCTACATGGCCAGCTTTAAGAACCTGTGTGCACGCACCGACCTTGAATTCGATGATTTTTGGAACGAGGACTCCCCGAACGAGCTGATTCACTTCATCGGCAAGGATATTCTTTATTTTCATACGTTATTCTGGCCGGCCATGTTGGATGGGGCTGGCTTCCGCAAACCCAGCGCAGTGTATGCCCATGGTTTTTTAACCGTAAACGGGCAGAAAATGTCTAAGTCGCGTGGTACTTTCATCACCGCCCGCACCTATTTAGACCACTTGAATCCTGAATATTTACGCTATTACCTGGCGGCTAAGTTGAACAACCGCGTGGAAGATTTAGACTTGAACTTCGACGATTTCGTTGCCAGGGTCAATTCAGATTTGATCGGGAAAGTCGTTAATATCGCCAGCCGTACAGCGGGGTTCATTACCAAGCGATTTGACGGGCGGCTGTCGGCCCACTTGATGAACCCTCAAATGTATCAAGACTTTGTCGACGCTGGAGGCAGCATCGCAAGTTGGTACGAGCGGAGGGAATACAGCCGTGCCATGCGCGAGATCATGGCCTTGGCGGATCACGCGAATCAGTTCATCGCCGAAAATAAACCCTGGGAGATCGCCAAATCGGTTGACGCTCAAGCATCTGACGAATCCAAAGCTTTACTGGATATATGCAGTCTGAGCCTTAATTTGTTCCGCGTTCTCGTGACTTACTTAAGTCCGGTGTTGCCTGTAACGGCAAAACGTGTTGAAACGTTCTTGAATTGCCCGATTTCAGCACCTGGATCATGGCAAGCGCTGAACAAGCCTCTACTCAATCACAGCATCAACCCATACCAACATTTAATGAAGCGTGTGGATAAACAAGATATCAACGATATGATCGAAGACAGCAAGCACCAAAACGAACCTGGCGCAAGCGCTACGGCAGACTCCACTGAGAACACCACAATCACTATCGACGAATTTGCCAAGGTCGATCTGCGCGTCGCCCGCGTCATCGAGGCCCAGCATGTAGATGGTGCGGATAAACTGCTGCGACTGACCTTGGATGTTGGGGATCACCAACGAACGGTATTTGCAGGCATAAAAGGTGCCTACGAACCGGAACAACTGGCCGGAAAGTTAGTCGTTGTGGTCGCTAACCTGGCGCCGAGGAAAATGCGTTTTGGGGTATCTGAAGGTATGGTCCTGGCAGCGGGTCCTGGCGGTACTGATATATGGCTATTGTCGCCGGATGACGGAGCGCAACCGGGGATGAAAGTAAGTTAGTTTAAAGTTGTAAAGTAAAAAGTTTAAAGAAAATACACGAGTTATAATGTGGATTTTAGGGTCGTGCCTCTTCTTCCCCTCTTTAAACTTTGAACTTTAAACTTTGAAACTCAAAGAGATTGACAGCTGGCTTCCCCAGACCCAGTGTACTCAATGTGGATACCCCCGTTGTGAGGCTTACGCACAAGCCATCGCAGCAGGCGAAGCGGAAATCAACCAATGCCCACCGGGTGGTGAGATAACCATAAGCGGATTGGCCGCTCTCTTGGGCACCGCTGAAAGACCCCTGAATCCCAAGTTTGGCCACGTCAAACCAAAGGTGCTGGTGGCGATTGATGAAGACCTGTGTATCGGCTGTACGCTGTGTATCCAAGCGTGCCCAGTAGACGCCATTGTCGGCGCCGCGAAATCCATGCATACCGTAATTGCCGCCGAATGCACCGGTTGCGAGCTCTGTGTACCCCCCTGTCCAGTGGATTGCATTGAAACCTATCCGGCACCCAAAAAGACAACATTAGCCTCCTGGCGTTGGCCGGACTATTCGCCCTCACAGACAGAGCGTGCCCGTCGGCAAACCCGAGCGCGGCTTGTAAGGTTGTACCAATTGAGCAGGGACAATGCACTCAAGAAAAAACACCAGGCAATCCGGCGGCGAGGGGCAAGCGATCTGATCCAGAAGGAAATCAAGGCCGCGGTTCTTCGTACTCGCTCACGCCAACACCAGTAGCGAGTCGCTTGTTTTTTGGTAGTTAGCCCGCCTACCCATTATATGCTTGGCGGGCTATACACCTTTGTGAGAGAACAAAACAGTCTGGATATCATTCTATTGTGCATGCGGCCTCAGGACTGATCGTTTCCCGGTGAGGGCGCCGCTCCTACAGATTTTGTGGTCTAATCCAGCTCTTCTGTCCTGCATCTGGCGCCATGAACCAGAAAAACCGTACCGAGCTGTTTGCTCGGCTGAAAAAGCATATTCCAGCACCCACCACGGAGCTAAGGCACGGGTCCAAGTTTGAACTATTGGTCTCGGTAATGTTGTCGGCTCAGGCTACCGATGTCAGTGTCAACGAGGCCACGGAGCAGCTATACCGGGTCGCCAACACCCCAGCCGCTATGGCGAGACTGGGAGTACGTGGCCTCAAGCCCTACATAAAGAGTATCGGCTTATATAACACCAAAGCGAAGAATATCGTGGCCACAGCGCGTCTGATTCTAAAGAAACATAGTGGTGAGGTACCGGATACAAGAGAGGCATTGGAAGCACTGCCTGGGGTGGGCCGCAAAACTGCAAATGTTGTGTTGAATACCGCCTTCGGTCAGCCCACTATAGCCGTGGATACTCACATTTTCAGGTTGTCGAACCGAACCGGCTTGGCACCTGGAAAGACACCGCTGGCGGTAGAAAAAGAGCTGCTTAGGGTCGTGCCCAGCCAGTTTAAGCAGCATGCTCACCATTGGCTTATCTTACACGGCCGCTACACCTGTACGGCGCGAAAACCAAAGTGTACGGAATGTGCTATTAATGATTTATGTGAGTATCAAAATAAGATCCTCTGATGGACACCTTGAATTCACCATAAACTGTTGCTGCACTGCACAAAATAGCCAGAAATTGGGTTGATTTGTGCAGGAAAACCCTCAAAATTTGGATTTTTATCAATTATAAGATAATGCCGTTTATCGGTTTATTTAAACCGTTTATTATAATTTTAGCACCTTTCATCCCTTTTTCTTGTCTTTCTTTGACTCTCCCACTATAAAACATCTTTAAGAACTGGTTCGGTTAATTCCGGACTCGAATTTCTTAAGAAGACCGTGGGAACTTCTATATATGAAAAGAGATTTACGTCCATCCATCGGCTGGTCACGCCTGACCCAATATTGGGGATCGGGATTCACCTTGATTGAACTCATGGTGGCGATAGCTGTGGCGGCCATTTTAATCACCCTGGCTACACCGAGTTTCCGCGTCCTAATCCAAAACAATCGGATTTCAGGTGCCGCCAACGATTTCGTATCGGTGTTTAACCTAGCCCGGGCCGAGGCAATCAAACGTGGAGCAGTCGTCTTCGTTTGCCGAACAGATGATCCACAGGCCAATCCACCGGACTGCCAGCGGGCAAATGACGCAGTGCATGACGGTAATTGGTCGAATGGCTGGCTGATGTACGCCGTGCCAACCTCGGAGATAGTCAGTCTCAGGAGTCCTAACTACGACTACATCGATGGTACCGACACAGTGGTGCGGTTAGGAGAAGGCCTGACTGGGGATGTCCGCATTACCTCGGACGCCGAGGGCAATCAATTTCTGGGCTACAACGCCGATGGCACATTATTCATGGATCCCGCAACACCTGGCGAGGCTAGATACGCGGTTTGCGACGATAGAAACGAATCTGCAGGTCGGCTGATTCGTGTTCCAGTTGCAGGCCGTGCCAGCGTTGATAACACGACGACAGCTACCGACAGCGATTGTTCACCGACATGAAGATTTATCATCGAAAAACATCGTCTTTGAAAAACCACTGCAAGGGGACATCACTGATTGAGGTCATGGTGACAGTGGTCGTCCTCGCTATCAGTCTCATCGGTATTGCCGGGTTACAGATATTCGGTGTCCGTTATAACCACAGCGCTTATCTGCGCTCACAGTCGACCATGCTGGCTTACGACATCCTCGACAGGATGCGGGCTAACCGGGCGCAGGCGGCAACCACGAACGCGTATTTGATGGGTTTTGGCGATTCAATCCCGTCGCCGACGACGGACTGCTCGAATGTGGGTCAGACTTGCTCGCCCTTTGAAATCGCCCAATACGATCTCTCGCAATGGGCAACTGCCGTCGCCAATGTGTTACCCGATGGTGAAGCACAGATTCAAATACAGGATCTGCCCGACCGACGAGTTTATACCGTTAGCCTGAAATGGCGCGATCGCAGGGACACGAATGACAACCAAGAAATCATCACTCCATTTGTATATCGCGCTGAGTTGTGAGCCAAGACATGACCATGAAATATACACGTATGAATAGTATCAACCGTGCCCATACCAGCCTCGGTTTTGGTGTAATCGAATTGATGGTGGCTCTCGTGATCAGCATGTTCTTACTGGCCGCTGTGTCCACAGTTTACCTAAGCAGTAAACAAACCTTTAACACCAGTAATAACGTTGCCAGAATCCAAGAAAACTCTCGTTTTGCCCTGCACTTTATGAACCAGGATCTGCGCATGGCTGGATTCGCAGGGTGCACCCGGAATATCAATAGCATTCTAGACGTGACTGCATCGGCTTACGATGCCAACTTGTACGATCCGAGCCAAGTCGTGGGTGGTTGGGAATTCACCGGCACCGCACCAGGTGATACCTATGCGCTCACCACCCTCGATCCGGCTAGCGCCAGCGCTGGCAGTTGGACCGGCATGGGGGCAAGTGTAGTTTTACACGCTGATCTCAGCAGCCGCAATCCGGTCCCGGGCAGCGATGTACTGGTTGTTAAGCGAGCTAATACGCCCCTAGCCGTAAGATTTGACGCCACCTGGGGGCCAAGTGGAAGTCAGTTTGACATTAGAGACGGACGACCGATCGATCCAGCGAACACCAGTAAACGGCTTCCCCCTATCGACCAATTTGATCTGCTAGTCCTCAGTAACTGCCAGCAAGCCGATCTCATACAAAACACAGACAGTAATCCGGATAGCACGGGTAAGATCGGCCGCGTTGCCGGCGCGGGTGTGCCGGGCAACTTTGATCCCGCGGCGAGTCCTTTGAGTCAAGCCTACGATGACGCCACAGACATCTATGCCTTTACCAGCCATGCGTACTTTGTCGCGCCTGGCAATGACGGCAACCCTTCTCTTTTCCGGCTTTCCTTTTCAAATGGACAACCTGCTGCGGGTGAAGAACAGGAGCTGGTGGAAGGTGTTGAGAATATGCAGGTGCTGTACGGCGAAGATACTACCGGTGACGATATCGCCAACAAGTACGTTGCGGCGGATGACGTCGCTGACCCCACTGCAGTTGTTGCAGTGCGTATCGGCCTTTTAATGCGGGCGATCAGTCATAACGAGGACTTCATCGATGAATCGCAAAAACAGTTTTTTATCGCCGACAACATAGAGATTCAACCGATTGTCGATCCGAATCACCTCCGGTACGTCGCAAGCTCCACCATTCAACTGCGCAACCTCGGCCTGTAGGTCTGTCGACATCATGAAAAAGCAACAGTTCAAATCCATACTCGAGCAACAGGGGGTGGCACTCCCGGTTGCATTGATATTCCTTTTAGTGTTGACCGTACTCGGCGTCAGTTCGTTGGGTACCAATGTTTTCGAAGAGAAAATGGCGGCAAACAGCCTTAACCGCGAGCTCGCTTTCCAAGCCGCAGAAGCGACCTTACGTGAAGGTGAACGTCATGTAGAAGCGACTTCCGATATTTTCTTGCAAGTGTTTTATGACGGTGGCTCCGTAGATCCCAACGGTGCCGCGCCGCCCAACGACGGTGACGGCTGTGCTAATGCTTACTGCACGCCGACCCACCAGGACGCTGTCTTTGATCCAGCTAAGATACCGGGTGATTCTGGGTATCTGTACGACAGGTGGGTTGAACTCGATACGTCCACCGACCCGAATAACCTGCAGGTGTGGTCAACGGCCGGTCGCCACATCGAGTACACCAACTTCAACGCGCTCGGCCTCAACAGTGCGCCAAAGTACATCATCGAATTCATGGGGCATTGGGTGCCGCCTACTGGATCGGCTTGTGATGGTGTCGATGCAGACCTGTTACCTGACGCCCCCAACGACGTATGGCCTTACTGTCCGAATGATCCAGGCATGTATCGAATTACAGCGTTGGCCGAAACCGCGGCCGGTGCACGAGTCATGCTGCAATCAACCTACCGTAAATGACTGACGGAGGTAACAATGCGTAATTTATCTCGTTTTTTTATTGCTTTAACTGTTTTCATCATAGCGTCAACTCCGTCATTGGCACAGTTGCCCCACGTCCTCGTCACGGAAGTTCGTAGCGTGGAGGCAGACCGAATGATACTGCCCGGGGGAAAAGAATTACCCGTACACATAGAAGAAGACGAAACGTATGGCCCAGGGTTGGATAACTACCCGATGTTGCTCAGGGTCGGTTATATCGATCTGGCGCGCGTGCATTTAGCGCGAGGGGTAGTCGTAAAAGTCGAAGTTTTAGAAATGTACCAGTAGTTTGTACTGCGGAAGGTGATCAACATGCGTATTCGTCCCAATACCTTATTAGCGACAACCATATTGCCTACGGTGCTGTTGCTGGCATCGTTCACATCTCTGGTCGTGCCGTCGCCCGTCCATGGCCAATCCATCGGGAATTTCCGCTCGATTCCACCCACGTTGGAAGAGATTGTGGACCCGAACGTCATGATCAACTTGTCGGTGGAAACACCGATGCAAGGGGCGGCATACAACGACCATTTCGACGCAGCCGATCCAAGCTATTGCGCCAGTGGAAGACCGGCTAAGGAAAGTGGGGATGCGATCGGAACGTGTTACGAGAGCACCAAAGAGTTCATCGGATACTTCGATTCGGAAAAATGTTACCAGTACAGCAGCAGCAACCAGCGCTTCGAACCTGTCGGTGGTACCAACGGTGCTTACGAATGTGTTGGTGCCAACGATCCGTATTGGAGTGGTAATTTTCTCAACTGGGCCACCATGACCGCTATCGACGAATTCCGTTGGGCGCTCACCGGCGGCAATCGGTATACCGATACGGCTTCTGAAACTGTGCTGGGACGCACCAATATGGGCCTCAGCAATGGCCACAACTGGTTTCCAGTAAAAAAGCTTTCTACCTCGATCAACGTAGATCCCTCCACTGTCACACCATACACCGACAGCACCCTCTACTTCACCAGCTATGACTATCGATTGAAGGTGGGCACCAGCACTGCCTCCAGCAACCGCGCCAATAATCTCTATGTCAGGGTTCTGGTGTGTGACGACAATGCTGGACTGGAGGATTTCTGTATTCAATATCCAGATGGCAATTACAAGCCAGAAGGACTCATGCATACCTACAGCGACCGTATGCGCTTTGCGGTAATGAGTTATCTAAACAATCCCTCCACAGGCCCTAGCCATGGACGACACGGCGGCGTCTTGCGCTCAAATATCAAATACGTCGGCCCCGAGCAACCGAAGACCGGCGGTGGAGTGGAAACCAATCCCAATGCCGAGTGGGATATCAACAACGGTGTGTTCTTCGTGAACCCGAACCCGACAGATGCAGCAAACAGCGGTGTCGCGAACAGCGGTGTGATTAACTACATCAACAAGTTCGGCGCCAACGGGTACAAAAGCTATGACCCCATCGGGGAGCTTTTCTACGAATGTATCAACTACTTCAAGAACCGTGGACCCACAACCGACTTCACCGTGGGACTCACCCAGGAAGAGAAGGATGATTTCCCAGTTGTTATGAACTGGGAGGATCCGATTCTGTTCGAGTGCCAGAACAACTTCATCGTCGGTATTAACGACGCCAATCCCTGGGAAGACAAGCGTCTGCCCGGTACTCCGGTGACTAGCCAAACGTATCAAGGGTATAACCTACGCGGGTCGAGTAATGACTGGGGCAACCCCAGCAATTCAGATCCTGACTACAGCGTGCTGGATTGGACTAATTTGGTCGGTGAGCTGCAGGGCATCAATGGGACCAATCGAGACGTCGGCTGCGTGCCTGGGGACTGTGACATGAACTGTAATTCAAAGTTCGTGAACCAGCTGGGCTACGCGATAGGAACCTGCCCTTACTCACCAAAACAAAATTCTTACTTTATTGCCGGCTTGTCTCACTATGCCAATACGCAGGATATCCGTAGCGATATCGATGGCAAACAAACGATAAAGACCTTCATGGTCGACACGCAAGAGTACAACGCCACACCATTGGTGGGTGAAATGAACATGTTGTGGCTGACCGGAAAATACGGTGGATTCGAAGAGAAGAACTTCGTCGATACCAACTCCGACGGCAACGACAACGAACCCGATCAAGCCGAGGAATGGGATACGGATGGCGACGGCAATCCAGATAACTATGTCTTGGCCAGCCGCCCGGAAAAATTGGTGGATGGCCTGGTTAACGCCTTCGAAACTATCGACAAGCGTTTGAGCGCCGGTAGCGCAGCGGCAGTGGTGGCGAATACCGCTTCCGGTATCGGGCAGATTGTCCAAGCCCTGTATCAACCTATATATAGCGATACCAATCCCACGACAAAGGTCTTTCAAAGTGTCGAATGGGTGGGCTTAATGCACTCCGTTTTTATCGATGAGCGCAGTTTTCTGCGAGAAGATACCAATGAAAACGACGCCCTAGACGACTACGGCACCGACTATGTGGTCAATATCTATTATGACGTTGCCTTAGCGCGTACCCGGGTTGAGCGGTACAACTATGATGAACCGACAGACACCCTGACTTTAAACGACGTAGTAGAGATGGATGAACTTAAAACCATATGGAACAGCCGAGACGAGCTTGCAGCGCTGGACAACGATTCCGTCAAGACACAACGGAATTACACCTCCAAGATCGATGCTACCAACACGCGTTACATCATCGCTGGTGTGGATACCAGCCATGATCCAGGTGACAACAAAACGTGGGGGAATATCAGTCCAAGTGAAGTGATCAGTTTTGAAGAATCCAGTATCAATGCCGGCAACTATCGCTTTTTCAGATTCGGTAATGAGAACAAGGTCAAGAAACTGGTTAATTTTATACGGGGTCACGAGGACCCCAGCACGGGCTACCGCACGAGAACCATAGACTACGATACCGATGGAATTAATGAAGTCTGGCGCCAAGGCGATGTCGTGCATTCATCCCCTATCGTCGTGGTGGCACCACGTGAGGGGTACGACACCGTGTACGGTGATAATACCTATGCTGAGTTTCGTGAGCAGTATGCCGACCGGCGCCAAGTGGTTTACTTCGGCGGTAACGACGGCATGGTGCACGCCATCAACGCGGGTTTCTGGGATTCGGCCAATTCGGAGTTCAAGCTTAAACTCGGTTCTGAAACCGAACACCCGCTGGGCTCTGAGCTGTGGGCCTATATTCCCGGCAACCTGTTGCCGCACCTTAAGTTTCTATCAGAGCCTAACTATCCGCACGTGTACTATGTAGATGGGCCTGCTCGTTCATTCGACGCGAATATCTTCACTCCGGATGCGACCCACCCCAATGGCTGGGGCACGATTTTAGTCATTGGTATGCGCATGGGCGGCAAAAGAATCACCATCGATGCGGATGGCGATCCCGGCACCGGTAATGGGGGTAAAGAAATCCGGACCCAATCTGCCTATGTGATCCTGGATATCACCGATCCTGAACAGCCGCCACAGTTGATTGCAGAAATTACGCATCCGTCACTGCATTTCACAACCAGCCAACCGACATTGGTGAAGAAGCGTGTGCCGGCAGCAGGAAACGACTTCGTCAATCCAACCACCAACGAATGGTATTTGGCGTTTGGGTCGGGACCCAATAACAGCAAGCTCAACACAGCGGAAGCCAACCCCGGTCAAAACGGCAGGGTTTTCTTATACGACCTGGTCAACAGGACCTTTGCCGCCGGTTTCACAAATGGAAAGAACGTGGTCGACCAAAAACATAGATTTATCGGTAACCCGCGTGCAGTAGATTGGGACACGGATTATGTCGACGATGCAGTATATTTCGGTACCATCGAGGGTACAGTCTCTGCCCAGACAGGCGATCTTCAGCGTCTGCGGCTGTCTGATGACACCATTCATCAATTAATCGATCCGGGCGAACCGTTTGTTTCCCGGCCATCTGTTGTCGTAGATCAGCACGGCAGTAACTGGGTACACGCTGGTACGGGCAGGCTGTTTGTCCTGAGCGACAACGAAAATGTCGAGCAACAGAGGTTCTTTGGCATCATAGAACCCAAGGATTCTAACGGCGACCTGACCTGGGCCACGCTTAACTTGAGCGACTTGCAGAACGTCACCAATGTCCAGGTATTTGCAGACGGTACTGTCACCGATCCTGACAGCGTGCTGCCTCCGTTACTTCCGGATCCTCCAGGCGATACGTTTGACAACCTGGAAACGCACATCAGGGAAAATACCGATGGCTGGTATTTCGACTTTGATGCCAACGGTACCGACCCGAGCACACGTAACGTCACGGAAGCCGTGCAAGTAAGCAGTGTATTGGTGTTTACGGACTACACACCGTTCCCGGACAGTTGTGAGCCCGAAGGAAACAGCAACCTGTGGGCATTGAACTACAGTACAGGGACAGCAGCTCCGTTTGGCGCCCTCGGAACCGACCCGGTGACCGATGTCGCTTTCGTCAAGACCGACCTGGGTAAGGGATTGTCTTCGTCTCCCATCATCCACCGTGGTTCAAAGACAGGTGGGTCGGTTACAGGTATCACGCAGCAATCGACGGCGTCCGTTACCGGGACGACTATCAACCTGCCTCCGGTACCAACCGGTCGGCAATCTTGGCGGGAAATCGAGTTTTGAGGATGCTTGTTTAAGCACATGTGGGGTAGATTATGAAACGTCAATTCGGCATCACACTAATAGAACTGATGATCGTGCTTGCGGTCGTTGCGATACTGGGCGGTCTGGCTCTACCATCGTATTTGCAGTATTTATTGCGCTCACACCGTTCGGATGCTTACCAAGCACTGCTGAACTGCGCGGCCGAGCAGGAACGGTGGTTCACAGCCAACAACACCTACCTGACCGACGCCGCTGCGACAGCAAATGGCCGCTGTGGGACAGTATCCGGTGGAGTCCGCGTGTCGCCTGAACAGTACTATCAGATTACCGTAGATGCGAGTGGCGGGACATGCACGGCGGGAGTAGGTACCTGTTTCGTCGCCACCGCAACGGCGATCGGTAGACAGGCGGATGACGTGGACTGTCCTACCCTGACCATCGACGACAACGGATTACAGCTCCCGGCCGACTGCTGGAGAAAATAGATCACCTGTAGGAGGCGCGCCTCGCGCCGATCGCTGCGATGGCGCTGCTCCTAAATACTGCTAGTAGCGAGTGTCTTGTATCTAGTGGCTAGGAAAACAACTAACGGATACCAAACTCGCTACTAGTCGCTAACCACAGGCTACTGTTATACGCCATTACGTAGAGAACAATGCGGCGTAATCTCTGTAGGAGGCGCACCCACGCGCCGATAGGCTGAAAATACGGTACCCTCGCCACTTGTTTGATCAAATCGCGGCGAGGCGCCGCTCCTACACGCTTCTGGCAAAGAAAATACAACCGTACCTGTCTTTTCTGTTTTTATTCTTAATTTAACCCTTGCCCCCCTACTCTTTTCTCTGATTAAATAACGAGGTCATGTAAGTATTGATTCAGGATGGAGGAGTACTTGGTGACGTACAGCACCAATACAGCGAAAGGATTTCGGTATCACGCTTGTCTTCAGTCAGATCCATACTCTGGTTCTGATTTCAATTTCTCTTTTTTCACAACCCACCATGCTTTGGCATCAAGCCCGGTGATGCATGGACAAGCAATCCACACCTGTCGGTTGAACTACAACCCGCCTGGACAGCGTTGTAATGAATTCGCTGTTCAACGATTGAACCAGAAATCCCGCCAGATTGGAGCAAGCCTGGTTGAAGTCATGATATCGCTGCTCATCTTGTCCATGGGGTTGCTTGGTATGGCAGCTCTACAAGGTTTGGGCACGCAGTACGGAAACGAAGCCTATTTCCGCAGCCAAGCTATCGTACAAACTTATGACATGATCGATCGCATGCGGGCCAATCCATCCGCGGTAGCGGAAGGAAAGTATGAACTAGATCCCATTCCAACCTCGTTCACAACGGACTGTATTCGTAACAAATGCGCCACGGGCGACCTCGCCAACTTCGACTTAGTCAACTGGAATCAGCTCAACAAAGAGCTGCTACCCGCCGGTGCGGGCTCAGTCACTCGACAAGGCGGTGTCTATACCGTACGGGTAACGTGGCAAGAAGACGCTAATGATGACGGTACAGCTGAAACCCAGAGCTTCAGCTTGAGCGCACGCTTATGGTAGCGAACACCTTTCGGCGATACAGCTGTCTGCAGTCCGGGATCACATTGGTTGAGCTGATGGTTGCGCTGGTCATCGGCCTGGTATTGTCGAGCGCCGCAATAATGATCTATTCCAATAGCAAACATGCGTTTGGTGTACAGGTCAATATTGCTAACGTGCAGGAAACCGGGCGCTACGTTTTACAGTTAATGCAGGAAGATGTCCGAATGGCTGGCTATTGGGGATTGAACTATCAACCCAAGCGCATCAGGGCCGCGGAATCGATAATCTTGAACAATGAATGTACTAACGGCTGGTCGACGGATATCACCAAGCCAATCCATGTCTCGAACAATGACAATTCGAGTTATGCAGAGTGTATCTCCAACGTCGACTACAAAGCAGGCACCGATATCCTGACCGTTAGACACGCATCGAGTACACCCGTCGCCGAGGATGATATCGTCGCTGGTGACGTTTACCTTCACACTTCCCTAACCAGTGGCACATTGTTCGTCGCAGACGCTGACGGCACCATAGATACCGGCATCGAGGCACAAGAATCCCCTGTATCCAATCACCGCTTGTTAGCCCATGCTTACTATATACGGCCATGGTCACGGACTGTGGGAGATGGTATCCCTACGCTGGCCAGAAAAGTGATCAGTGGGACGAGCGTGGTAGATGAGCCGCTAGCCGAATACGTGGAAGACTTACAGGTGACTTTGGGACTGGACATGGACTGGGATGGCAATGTTGATCGTTATGACAATGACGGCATCGCGGCCGCTGAAACAGACCATGTTATGACAATTATCATCGAAGTACTTATCCGCGCACCCACCGGAGAAGCCGATTACACAAATGACAAAATTTATCAACTGGGTGACCAAGCTGGATCTACCCCGGCAGACAATTTTCGCCGTCAAGTTTTTCGGGAAACGATTTTCATGCGCAACTGGACGGGTTTAGGATCTGTATGAGCCACCAAATGAAACCGAGACTGCAGCAGCAGGGGGCCGTATTGGCCTTGACCTTGATTATCTTGCTCGTACTGACGGTAGTGGGCGTAACGACGATGAATGCTTCCAGTATTCAAACTTTCCTCGCTAGAAATACTCAGTTCAAACAGATTTCCTTCCAGAACGCGGAAAGCACGCTAGCGGCCGGTGAAGCGGCCTGGAATACGAAGATAGAAACCTGCTTCAGCGACGCCTCCAAATGTACCACCGACCTAACACCCCCCTTCATCAGCGATGTGGACAACATTGATTGGAGTTCCATAGACAGCGAAGGGACCACACCCTATGGAAAATACGTGGTGGAATACCTAGGTTGGCGCCCGCTAGCGGGTGAGAATGATAAACGAACAAACCTATACCGTATCACCGCCCTCGGTTTGGGCCCGAATTCCCAGTCGACCACTTACGTACAAACTATGTTTAGAAAATGCATCAAGAATGACGGGGTGCCCTGTCCGGATACTTAACCCGCAATAAGGAAGCTTGTTATGGAGACGAAGAATTGGATTAAAAGGGAAATCTACTGTGTGGCCTTGCTTACATTCTTAGCCATACCCTGGTCACCAGGGCACAGTGCGGGGATATACAGCACCATTGGTTCACCGGCGTTGTCTAAGTCCAACTTAGCTGAAGGCGGCGGCAGACTATACGAGGTGCGCTTCAACCCGGTGGAATTCACCGGTGACCTCATTGCCCGTTCTATCGGCGAAGACGGTAAATATACACCCGATGAGCTCGATGCCGATGGAGATCTATTGACCTTCAACGGGATTTGGCGGGCCCAGTACACTGTAGACAAACAATCTCAAAGACACGGTGGGGGTAACAGCGACTCTCGAATCATTATTACCTCGGGTAGCAATGGTGTCCAACTAGTCGGACGTAGATTCGATTGGGACCACAGCAATAACGGTTTGACCTTAGACGATGGTGCTAACGAAGATCTGAAGGCGCTGGTAGATCCATCCGCAACCGAAGCAGAGAAAAAAGACCAAAACTATAACGATCCGATCGTGAGTTGGGTCCGGGGCAGTGATGAGTTTGAGGGCACCAGCAATATTGAATTACGTCAACGCCAGCACCCGCTCGGTAGCATTGTCCACTCCTCACCCCAATATGTTGGCGCACCATTTCAACTATATACTTTTGACAACTACAAGTCTTTTCGAAGTGGCCTATCTTCGCGGACTCCCATGGTTTACGTCGGCAGCAACATGCTGCATGGATTCAATGCAAACGATGGGACCGAGGTTTTTGCCTATATTCCGCATGAAATCCTAGGTAGATTACAAGGGTTTGCGACCCAGGACTATGTCGAGACGTTTTTAGTCGATGGAACGCCCACCGTAGCCGATGCCCACGGTAACTTTGCCACGTGCAACAGCGACCCTTGTTGGCGAACTGTCCTGTTAGGAAGCTTGGGCGTAGGGGGTAAATCGATCTTCGCCCTGGATGTAACCGACCCGGTCTCGCTCATCACCGACGTAATCGAGCCTGAGGCTGCGGCTGCGACGAATCTGTTTCTGTGGGAATTCACCGACCCCGACCTCGGATTCACTACAGCGCGCCCTATCGTCGAACGCTTAGGTGATGGTACCTGGGTGGCTATCTTCGGTAATGGTCGCGGTACGGGTAAGGCGACCTTGTTTGTCGTCGATATTACCTCGGGTGGGCTGATTCAAAAACTGGAGATACCTTCCAAGGGGAACGGCAATGGACTGTCCTCACCGATCGGTTGGGACAGTGATTTCGACGACGATGTTGATTATATCTATGCGGGCGATTTCGAAGGCAATATGTGGCGCTTCGATTTTTCCGACGCGACTGGAAGCGGTGGCGCAAGCATCTCTCTCTCAAAGACTCCTTTAGTGTCGGTCACGGATCCGAACACGGGTATTGCTCTACCCATTACCGCAGCGCCAGTGGTCTCTCTCCACCCAGATGACGGTTTGTTGGTGTATTTCGGCACCAGTGGTGAAGGCCAGCACAACAACGGACTATTCGGTGTCCAGGACGAGGGGATGGCCCTTGGCGTGGATCCCCCGCTGGTTGTACGAAACATCGCCCCTGCTCTGCATGGCCCTAACGATGTGGACCTGTCCCAAAGCAAATACCGGATCATCGCAGCGACGACAACGCCCGAGAATCCTGTCGGTTGGAAGCTCGAGTTACCGGTGGGAGAACGCATACTGAATGATCCTATTCTGAGCAACAAGCGGGTCAGTTTTACCAGTACCAACGGGATAGTCGATGACTTCAATCAAAATTGGTTTAGCGGTGTCGATTTCTTAACTGGCGGAGCACCGGTCCTACCGTTTCTCGACCTTAATAATGACGGCCTGTTTGATAACAGCGACTTGCTTGTCGATATCGCCAACAAGGTCAACCAGTCTGGCACGGTGGTTCCGATAGGACGGTTTCTTGATGGGGGCGTCGTATCGGGACCCGTCTCAGCAAACGTCGATAACGGTCGCGATGTTGTATTTATCACTCAGGGCTTGGAGTCCTTGGAGGTCAATCAGGCTATGTTCGGTCTACCTGGCGGCCATTTCGACCAGGATACTTTCTCCATATCGGAAGCGCTAACTCATGAGCACACGCACGCATACGATGACAAGTACCATATCGATGGCGTCAATATGCTCAGTCCTGGAGGCGTTATCGCCAAACCGCCTGCCGTCGAAAGTGCGAGCGGGATCCTGAGCCAAAATCGAGCGCTACAAGAACTGCGTGATGAACTTAACGATCAAGTCCTCTTGCGGGTAATCAACCCCTATTCCGTAGATACGAAGAAGCTGGCCGCCCAGCGCGCCACCCGGGGCCTCGACGGCAGCGTGGCCCCCCACGCGACTGTCTTTTACCAGTGCGGTCGGTCTGGTGAACGTTACATTATGCCAGCACCGAGCTTTAACTCATTGCCTCAGTCAGATCGAACTTGTGTACTGAAGGATATCCATGAGCTGCGGATTAAGTTTAAAAGTATCAAAGCGCTGCGTGTGACGACGCCTGAATGTGTACAGGCAAATGAAACGGGGCCAATCTTGGGAGATCCTGCGGTCGGGTTCAACGGGTCTTATCGAGACGGCGCCATTACAGTGCAGGCGGTTCGCATGAGTGACAACGAAGTAGTATGGGAACACGTCAATTATGAACATCTGGATGATGCAAACATCCGGCACGACCTGGTTCCCAACGATAGGCCTGGTGGAAGCCGGGTACAGTGTGGTCTGTTCAACGAAGACTTGCGGGTTTACGTGGATTTAAAAATATTGAATACCGACGATAGCGTACCCGAGCTTGAGCCGACTGATAGCGCTGGTAAGGGCATCGTCACGGTGTCGACCCAAGGGACACAATCGACCAAACGTATCGATATCATGCAATCTAAGTTCAACGATGGCCGAGTCTCCTGGCGTGAAGTCTTGAAGTGAAAGGGAAAGATTAAGGAGCCTTCTGATCAATTTCAAACTTGGTCTTGACGGTGAGACGAAATCTGCTGGTCTCATTCAGAATACAGGTCATTGTGCTGAGATGTTAATCACACCGGAAGCGTATGAGACTACAAGCCGAATCAATCCAGTAAAACACACTGTTCTGGATTGCCGCGCCCCCCGGACCAAGTCCTGGGTCCTCGCAATGGCCCGGGCTATTTTTGGGCAGGAACTAGCTAAGAATAAGGGCTTTACTCTGATCGAAATGGTTGTCGTGCTTGCGATCTTGGCGATTATCGTGAGTATTGCCCTACCGAATTACCAGGATTACCTGAAACGAAGTCGACGCAGTGACGCGATGATTGCGCTAGAGAGAATCGCCAACGAACAGGAACAGTTTTATTTCGATTGGAATACCTACACCGATTCTTTCGAGGACCTCGATATGAGTTCCTTAAGCCCCGAGGGTTTTTATAGATTGAGTATAGAAACCGCGAACGACACGTTGTTCATCGCTCGCGCTATTCCTGTCGCCGGCAGCAGCCAATTGGGTGATGGTGGCTTTGAACGGCACTCCACTGGGAAGGAAGGCTGGGATCGGGATGGAGACGGTATATATGAATGCGACTGGCAGGACGCTGCCCGAGCCGGAGGCGGCTGCTAGATAAAACCGGGGACAGTATACTTTTTAACATGATCATTTAAATATCTGTTGGAGGCCCGCCCCGGGCCGATTATTCACTGCGAGGGCACCATTCCTACAGTCTTTTGTAGTGCTAAAAAGTATACTGTCCCCGGTTTACCTCAGCCGAAATGCCGGGTAACCTGAGGGGTATGTACGGTGTGGAAAACCCTCGGCAGCGGAATGCGATAGTCACTACTGGTCTAAGTTACGGACGCCCTGACCGGGTTGGGCATGTCGAGCGTGCCGTAAAAAAAGCCCTGAAAAAGGCAAATGCCGAGCAGGCAAACAGTGTTTTGTTATTTCTCACCTCTGATTATGCTCAAAATCCAACCCCTGCCCTGCGCACTGCGGCCCGTACTGCCAGTTGCACCCAAATCACCGGTGCCACCGGAGTGGGCATATTGAGTGAGGAAGAATGGGTAATAGACAGTTCCGGAGCCGTGGCGATGGTATTTACCGGTCAGGTTCAACTGGGTTTGACTCAACAGGCTGATAACGACCAACTCCGTCTGACTTTTTGCACACCCGAAGCGGTATCAGCACGCTGGTTGGATGAGCCGGTCAAACGTTTTGGCGCCGTCACCAGTGATGAATTCGGTCACGGTCCATTTGTAGTGTGGACATCCGGTGCGCTGGCCAAGGAAGGTTTCATAGAGACCACGTTGGAAGGCGTAACGAGTGCGGTCGCTGTGGCTCGCGGCATTCGAGTACTGACAGCACCTATGCAAGTGGATGAGACTCGCGGTTACGACGTACATCGGGTTGGCAGTTACCCAGCGCTACACGTCCTCATTAACTCTTTGCCTGAATCGATACGTAAGCAGAAGCACGTGCCACTGCACATGCTAATGTGTGGCGTCACTTTCGGCGAGCCCGAAACGGCCATCGCAGAGGGCCGTTTTCGGTTAGACCATATCGTATCTGCCAATCCTGAAGAACGCTCCATCACATTGTCACATGAATTACAGCCCGGCGAACGCTTGTTTTGGGCAATGCGTGACCGACTTACTGCCGAACGCACCATGCTGGATGCGGTTCGTGATTGTCGGCGCCAACTCGGCGGCGTTCCCGACTTTGTCGTCATGTGTCCCTGCTTGAGCAGAGGTCCGGTGTTTTTTGGAGGCGGTGACAAAGACGTTATGGTAGTACGCGACGAATTCCCTAATACCCCGATCATCGGGTTCTACGGAAACGGTGAAATCGCCCCCCTAAACGAATACAGCCACCTGCATCAATATAGTACCGTTCTGGCCGGTTTCCGCTATCTGCAAACGTAAAAACCCCGGATAACGTGAAGTCTTTGCCGGTTGAAATTGAGCACGTGTTCAAACTTGACCCGGAACATCCCGGACATTCTGCAATCAAACTCATTCGACGCAGGTCTATTTAGACCGACACAGCGGGGCTCGTTGCCCGGGGTGACGGCCTACACGCTACAATAAGTCAAGGCCCGTAGAGTGCCTCGTATAGGTTAACAATACTCTACGGATAGCTGTCGTCTCACTTGCTTCTGGAAAAACCATATGAACTTAATGCAGGCGTTCGAAGCCACGATTAGACCCACTTTCAATCAAGTCCTCAAGGATAATGACCTAGGCTCGTTGCGTCGTGCCCCACTACG
>JASJAT010000207.1 GCA_030066885.1 Arenicellales bacterium
AGCGACATTTCCTTGTGGATACGGAGCGGATTCGAAGTTGCAACAACCCCTCCCTGCTCATCTGACAATTCGATGACCAGGTCACCAGGCTCGGTGACACTGAGAGGTTCAACAATTACCGAACACTCATCTGGTTTGAAGGAAACGGTTTCGGGTAAACCGGCGACTGTGAGATTCGATCGCAGAATAAAATCTTGGTCACATTGATTACTTGGATTGCCCCAGCGATCCTCGCCTTTGAGACACAAACGGAAGTGATCACCTATAGCGCGCTCGGTCGGTAGTACAAGTTTCCACGACGTTGGTTTACCCGGTACGATGACAATTTCCGGTTGCACGGGTAATTCGACATAGTTGTAAGTCGCAATGGCGTCGACCAATACGCGGAACTCGAATGTATGCTCGCAAAAGGTCTGCACCCGAATTCCAGGGCTGCCCTCTCGGGGATCACCAAAACGCACAATGATCTGATCCCCCTCGCGTAGAAAACCTCGTACCACTTTAATATATAGGGTCTTGTCCCAGGGCCGGATGTTTCGCTTCATGTCGTACTCGACTTGAAGCACCGCACCGTTGCTCGCTTCCGCGGTAACGTAATTTGCGCCGGAAGGATTATCGAATTGGGGTCGGCCCATATCACTGGCAAAGCGATGTACGACTTTGATCGACCCGGTATCGTCTATACCAAAGTAGCCAGCCGTGTAGGTCAACGTAAATGATTGATAAGACCCAGCCTCAAACTCACCGCTCGGCTCAACCGTTGCCGTACCCATTTTTTCGGGCAGATACTGTGAGTGAGGCATTAAACTCAGATCTCCCCTGATTCGATTACTAAGCAAATCACCGCACGGCTGTCGCACGTCGCGCTACATACGCAATACACTGTTTAAACTTTCTCCACCCAGCCGAAGTGATCGGTCGCATTACCCAATTGTATGTCGACTAAGGCCTGACGTAACTTCTCCGTATTGGGTCCAATTTCACCGTTACCCACTTTGACAATTTCGCCGTTATGAACCAGTTCACCGACCCCTGCCAGCACCGCCGCGGTACCCGACAACGCCGCTTCGCCGGTGCGACACCAATCGAGCACTTCTTCGATGGTAATAGGGCGTTCCTCGATCTCGTAGCCCATGTGTGCCCCGAGTCTGAGTATCGAATCCCGTGTTACGCCGTGTAAAAAAGTCTCATCCAAGTCTTTAGTTAGGATCTTGTTATCGTTGATCAGCAGAAAGTTGGCGGCTCCGGTTTCTTGGGCAATTCCCTCAGGACAAAACAAAACCTGGTCAGCTTGATACTCCGTTTTAGCCCGCATAATGTGGGGCAACGCGGAGGCATAATTGCCGCCTGTTTTGACAATACCGGCATGAGGCGCCGTACGCATATGTTCCTGTTCTAATACGATGCGCAGGGGACGGGCCCCGCCCGTAAAATAATCACCAACTGGAGACAATAAAACATATAGGCATGCTTCGAATGAAGGCGCCGCAGCCGACCCAATACATACTTGGGTACCGATCAGAGTGGGTCGGATGTACATGGCCGCCGGGGCTTCCGGTACTTCCTCTTCATTTGCCTTGAGGGTATCTAGAATCATCATTTTTAAGCGCTCTTCACCTGGTTCCGGCAGGTAAAGTAACCGGGCGCTCTGCTGCATACGGGTTACGTTAGCACCAATTCTGAAGGTATGAATTGCACCGTCTGCATGCCTGTAGGCCTTAAGACCTTCAAAGCAGGTGCTGGCATAGTGCAGGACGTGAGCACCGGGGTGCAATGTGAGCTGGTCGGATGCCACCATTTCAACTTCGGTCCACTTCTCATTCTTGAAGTAGGTGATAGACATACGTTTGGCAAAAACAGTCCCAAAAGGCGCTGTAGCAGGATCATCCCTTGCCGTTTCGGTTTCTGAATATGTAGCGTGGTTCATGGTGTTTGTTTCAGGTCAATAAGTTAGCAAGCTGGTTTATTTGCGTTTTGTAGAGTTTCCTGACCGTATGGGAACGTGTCAATAACCGAATCCACCGCGGTCACCGCTGCATCTTGGCCGGATTGCGCTACCGTGGTAGCGTACGTCCCTTAATAACAGAAACCAATCTGCGCTTTACAGGGCTAGTAACGTGAAAACATTAAATTGTATTTTTTGCTGCTCCTTTCTGTTTTTCTTGGGAACTATTGCCAATCAGGGCAGCAATGCGGTAGCGCAAACCGAAGCAAAAGAGTCAGTGGCAGTACCTGAAGCGTTGGGCCCGGAAGCGATGAGCGCTTTGGTTTCCAAACTGGATGAAGAACAGACTGAAGCGTTGATAAAACTGATGGAATTGTTGAACGCATCAGCAGGCGCCGAAGCTACCGAACCCGCTGCCGCACAACGAGCGCCTATGTCGGATATCGTAATGGGTTGGGTAACAGGGTTCGGCGATGCCATTTTGGCACATATATCTAATCTGCCGACCATGATTGCAGGTGTTGGGGCTGGAATTGGATCTATCTTCGCAGATCGTGGATTCGGTGGAAGTCTATTGTTCCTGACTCTGTTAATCCTAGCCATTGCCATCGGCTTGGGGGCTGAATGGGTGTTCAATCGGATTACCGCTAAAAGGCGGGAGGAGATCAAAGGGGCCAGCCCAGACAGTCTGTTAGACACGTTAAAAGTGCTGTCGAGGCGAGCGGTCATTCAGATTGGAGGATTGATAGTGTTTGCCGTGGTTGCACTATTTGCTATTCGATCCCTTTTCTCGGCAGAAACCGATCGTCTGATCGCCACATCGCTGGTTCTTCAGGCCATATTGATTGCACGAATCACAGCAGCGTTGTTGCGGTTCGTGTTGGCCCCTACCCGTACTGACTTGAGACTGGTATCGACTGACGACCAAACCGCCCAGTACATCTATAGGCAATTGGTTTCAATAGCGGCCATCATAGGTGTGGCGTTGTTCGTGGCCTCGGTGATGAGCCACTACGGGATCGCAGTCATGGGTACGTTCCGATTCTGGGTGGGATTGTTTGTTACGGCGTGGGTTATCTATATCACCTGGCAGGCACGCCATGGCCTGACCTCTATCATCAAAGGCGAAGAAGAGCATTTAACTCCCGGCTTGGAAAAAATGGCGGCCTGGTGGCCTGCTTTCTCCATAGTAGTCATTGCTTTGGATTGGCTGTCAATTCAATTCGCGCTAAGCACCGGAAATCAGACGATAACCCCGGGTCGAGGCGCGCTGTCACTGGCACTCATTGTGGTTGCACCCTTCCTGGACACCATGGTCCGAGGTATCGCCGCTCACCTAGTGCCTGCTATGCAAGGGGAAGGGCCAGTCGCAGAAAAGGCCTACCATGAAACCCGGCTTTGCTACGTGCGCATGGGTAGAATTGTCTTGTTTGCTGTTTTGATCATTGCGATTGCCAAGCTACGAGGGATCAGCCTGTATAACCTCACCGAAACTGGATTGGGTTCACAGATTGCCGCAAACAGCATGGGATTTCTTCTTATCCTTGCTTTTGGCTACATGGCATGGGAGATCACCAACCTCTGGATCAACCGCCGCCTTGCCCAGGAAATGCCCCAAACCGGTGAGGGTGAAGAAAGTGGTGAAGCCGGCGGTGCAGGATTATCACGCATGGCCACCATTTTACCCATCCTGCGTATGACTTTGCAGGCCACGATTATTACTATCACGGTATTGCTGGCGCTGAGTCAACTTGGTGTGAATATTACACCGCTGCTCGCGGGTGCAGGTGTACTCGGTCTTGCCATAGGCTTTGGCGCCCAAACTTTGGTAAAAGACGTTGTTTCTGGCGTTTTCTTTCTTCTGGACGATGCGTTTCGTGTTGGCGAATATATCGATGTTGGCGGTACCCAGGGTTCAGTCGAAAAGATCTCTGTACGGTCGCTGCAGTTACGTGGTGCAACAGGCCCCGTGCACATCGTACCTTATGGTTCGATGTCCAGCTTGACCAATATGAGTCGTGACTGGGTAACGATGAAATTGAAGTTCACTGTGCCGTTTGATACCGACTTGGAAAAAGTACGCAAGATATTCAAAAAAATCGGTCAACAGATCCAAGAAATTCCCGAATACGCAGACGATTTAATTTCGCCCTTCAAATCCCAAGGTGCAGCAGACGTCACGGATGTCGGTATTGTGGTACGAGGGAAATTCACCACCAAGCCTGGGGGGCAATGGGGAATTCGCAAAGAGATCTACAACCGTGTGCAGAAAGCCTTTGAGGAAAACGGAATTGAGTTTGCCCGTAAGGAGGTTTGGGTACAAATGCCCAGCCATGAGGAAGAAGGAACAAACCTCACGCCCGATCAGAAAAAGGCAATCTCTGCAGCGGCAAGTCAAGCAGCAGAGCCAACTTAAGGAAAAGTTGTAGGAGCGGCGCCTTCGCCGCGATAATCGGCGCGAGGGCGCGCCTCCTACATTAACCTGATTGTCATCAAGCGGCGATCATTCATATGTTGTCTTCAGCTTTTGTTCGCGCTCAAACCTTTCCATGGCGAGTTGTAAAAGCTTTTCGATGAGGTCGCCATAAGAAATACCGCTCGCTTCCCACAGCCTTGGATACATACTTATTGAGGTAAATCCGGGTATGGTATTGATCTCATTGACTAGCACCTCGCCATCTTCCTTTAGAAAAAAGTCGACTCGACCGAGCCCCTCACACGATAGCGTCTGGAATGTTTTGATTGCGAGATCCTGAACTTTTTTCTCGATATCGGTTGAAAGCTTTGCTGGCACTTCAAGCGCAGCGCCATTCTCATCGATATATTTTGCCTCATATGAATAAAATTCATGACGGGGTAACACCTCGCCCGGTACGGATGCAATAGGATTGTCATTACCTAATACAGAGCACTCAATCTCTCTACCATCGATGTATTCTTCAATCAAAATCTTGGTGTCATAGTCAAACGCTTCACGTACCGCCAATTCGAACTCTTCCGAAGATTTGACCTTACTGATCCCTACCGATGAACCGAGGTTCGCCGGTTTAACAAAAAGAGGGGAGCCAAGTTTGTTAGTTATTTCGCCGTAGTCGGGACTTCCATCACCTGCACGAAAAACCAGGAACCCACCGATTGGAATGCCGGCTTCTTTCAGAAGCCGCTTCATTACGTCTTTGTCCATCCCGATAGCCGATCCTAAAACACCGGCACCGACAAAGGGTACATTGGCGAGCTTGAGCAGGCCTTGAACCGTGCCGTCTTCTCCAAAGGGGCCGTGCAAAATAGGAAACACCACATCAACTGATAAATCGACCCGATTACTTGACAGGTTTGAGATCTTTCCGTTGCTTTGGGGAATGAGGGCAACACTATCAGACGCCGCATTGAGTTTTATCAGTTTTGGGTTATTCGTATTCAGTAAAAACTCGGAAGTATCGTTTAATAACCACCTTCCCTGCTTATCAAGGCCGATCAACACAACTTCGTACTTTTCTCTGTCTATTGCCTCGATCACGTTCTTGGCAGATTGCAAAGACACTTCGTGCTCGGCAGATTTACCGCCAAATAAGATCCCTACTCTGATTTTGCTAGCCATAACACTCCGCCTGAATATTCTTGTATATATTTGCCACTATAGATTAATTCTGCACCCGCATTTGTCCATATTCTCATCATGCCGTTGAAGCCGAGTGGGCATTCAGCACTTTACTTGAACTCGGCAGCAACAACACTGCGATAAAGATTAATAAAGCTGCCAATGCCAGTACAACAAACAGCGTACTGAAACCCCATGTACCGTGTATCCACGCGATCATCGGTACGGCTGACGCCATTACAGTGAAAGTCACGATATATCGTAATGCGTACGCCCGGCTGCGCCATTCGCTTCGAGTCACGCGCCCTACCAGAACATCGTTGATGGGAATCTGACCGAACACGACTAGCATGAAGGCGATGGCGACGACAAATGCTGCCGTACCATCCAGTTCTATCATTATGAAGAAGAATACCGCTTGAAGAATGGAGACAAATGCGAATACCGTGCGTAACGAGTAATTATCAACGAGATAGCCAACGACGAGTTGGGCGAACGCTGCCATCGAAAAAACGACAAACGCATACCATCCAACCATCGTTGCTGTTGCCGCAAGATCTGTGATCCGTTCATCAAATATTTTTGGAAGCGCAAAAGTCGTGCTTTGAAAGATCAAGCCACCGATAGCCGTGGTAAAACAAATAACTCCGAAAATCCTGACAAGCGTGGGCTTCGGTAAGGTGGCGGCTTCTAAACTGTCAGATTTTACGGTTTTAGCTTGCGCCTTTTGCTCCTTATGACCGGTGTAAACAAAGAACAGATAGAGTAAGCCAATCAGAATAGACAACATACCTGGAACGATGAAAGCACTACGCCAGCCCAGCGTATCTATTAAAAACCCAGTTAGCAATGCAGCACTGGCGACACCCATGTTTCCAAAGATACCGTTAACGGCGAGCGGGACACCAGTTTTCACCCGTCCTTGTACCACCATGGCCATTCCAACGGGATGGTATATCGCAGCGAACACTCCAATTAACGTAAGACTGATAGCAATTTGCCCCGGGTTATCGGCCAGAGCAGCAAGGACCGAGCTCGCGCCAATTCCGATGAAGAAAACCACCATCATCCCTTCTCGACTCCATTTATCTGCGAGCCAACCAGCTGGAATAGCACAGATTCCAAAAGCAATAAATCCCGGGGTAGCATAAGGAATGAGCCCCGCGTAGGTGATATCCCATTCAGTAGTGAGCCACAGCGCCGCGGCCGTTGCGAATATCAGCATGAAAAAGTGGTCCAGGAAATGACCAACGTTCAGAAAAAGAAATCCTACGCGTTTACGTGACATACTGGCCCTGTTCTTTAATACGTAAAAGTTGCTCTGAGGCGGGCTGAATGATACAGACTCTTCACAAGAAAATGAAAACACTAAGCACCTGCTCTTGACCCACTATAGTCCAACCGACGCAGGTAACTTCTACTTCTGAAAAATATAATCGGAGGAGACGATTGTCATGCCACTAGTTAATCCCCTATCGCCTGATGCGAACGCCGAAGTTCAAGAGCTCGCTCGCTTCTTTAATGAAACACTCGGTTTCTGTCCCAATAGTGTTCTAACCATGCAACATCGCCCAGCCATAGCGAAGGCGTTTATTTCTCTTAATATGGCAGTAATGGAAAATAAGGGCCGAGTGACCAGTGCCTTGAAAAGGCTAATTGGATATATATCCAGTAATGCTGCAGGTTGTCGTTATTGCCAGGCTCATACCATTCGGGCAGCGGAAAGATACGATGCACCGGAAGAACAACTTAGGAACGTATGGGAATACCGGACACATCCTGCGTTTAATGAGGCAGAACGTGTGGCGTTGGATTTTGCACTGGCCGCATCAACAGTTCCGGTGG
>JASJAT010000208.1 GCA_030066885.1 Arenicellales bacterium
TTGAAAGCGGTCGCCTTCGAGATGGACCCGTCCAACATTTTAAGCGATTCATAACGGTTATCGAACCCAAGTCGTTATACGGTCGACCCCGGGCTTGATCCGGGCGGAGGGGGGTTCCATGAACAACAGTAACGAGTAGCTTGTATCTAATAGCTAGTAAAAACAACTACGAAGACCAACCTCGATACTCGTGACTAGACTACTAGCTACTTTTACGGGTTACGAGACAAAAAACGTAAACGGTTCAGGCTTTTGAACGGGCCAGTCGTCTAGACTAAGAATAAAGCAGCATAGAATTTCGGTGAGAAAAATAGCGATTTTTGGATTGATACTTATCCTAACGGGATGCAGCACCAGCGCTGATATGGCTTACAACTTTCGGGCCAACGCGCCTGAATGCGAGTCACTCAGTCGGGCAATGGTTGAGGCAACCAACACAAATGACTATAAACGGTTAAAAACACTCAATCAGAAGTATTATCAGACCTGTACAGGTGATTAGCGATAACTAAGCTGGATTTCGCTTTCTTGTTTCTAACAACCGGTCCTCACCTCGATGTGATCGTCCCAACGGCCCCCGTAAGCCGACCTTCAACACTTTTACAGTCACGCTTTTCTCTCGCAAAGGCGCAAGCGCCACCAAGGAAAAATAATTATGTCTATGATAGAAGGAAGAGATTTTACATTCTTGATATTGTGCGTAGGAACGGCACCCTTGCCACGATTGAATCGGCCCGGGGCAGGTCTTCTACAAGAGATTTTGCGTTTATGATTTTGTCTGTAGGATCGGCGCCCTCGCCGCGATTAAACTAGCCGAGAGAAGGCCTTTATTAAGAGTATTCGAGTCATTGATCTTCTGCGCTTCAAACTGATAGGTTTCTCTTCCATGAAAAATTTTATAACCAGCCTTATCTTTGCGTGTTGTCTGTTGGTAATTCAATCAAGCGGCGCTGACGAAGTCGATAACGTCAGCCTGGTGGAGGACGTACAGGAAAAGTGGACCGGTGACTTTGACGGCATGGTAGAGCGTCGTCTGCTTCGCGTTCTGGTTGTATACAACAAGACCATGTATTTTCTTGATGGCGCCGACCAGCATGGCCTTACCTATGACATGATGGTCGAGTTTGAGAAATTCATCAAAAAGAAAATCGATACGGGAAATATCCCAATTAGAATAGTATTCATCCCAGTTACCCGAGATCAGTTGCTGCCTAAACTGGCTGAAGGTCAAGGTGACTTGGCTGTAGCAAATCTCACCATCACGTCAGAACGATCAGAGCTTGTTTCTTTCACCGATCCTGTCTTGCAAGATGTGAAAGAGTTGGTCGTGACAGGACCTTCCGCACCGGAAGTTAAGGTGCTCGACGATCTGTCCGGTAAAACCGTCCACGTGCGGCCGTCGAGCAGTTATTTCGAGAGTCTGCAACTTCTTAACAAGCAACTGGCCGAGGAGGGTAAGGATCCAGTCGAATTGGTGGAAGCGGACGAACAATTGGAGGACGCGGACTTACTGGAAATGGTGAACGCCGGAATAATAGATATGGTGGTTGTGGACAGCCACAAAGCGCACTTCTGGAAAGATATATTCTCTGACATCACCGTGCACGACGACATCGCCGTCAACACCGGCGGAGAAATCGCCTGGGCGATTCGTAAGAACAGCCCTAAGCTCGCTAAGCTTGCCAATGAATTTATTAAAGACCATAAGAAAGGAACAATGGTTGGCAACATGCTTTACAAGCGCTACCTCAAAGACAATAAATGGATTAAAAACTCGGTCAGCGAACAGGAGATGAAAAAGCTTGTCGAGGTAATCAATGTATTTCGGGAATACGCTGAGCAGTACGATTTTGATTGGCTGATGCTAGTCGCCATGGGCTATCAAGAGTCTGGATTGGATCATTCCAAGCGCAGCAAAGCGGGGGCAATAGGGATTATGCAGATGATGCCCGCCACTGCATCTGATCCTAATGTCGCCATCAAGGACATCACGAAGCTGAGTAACAATGTCCACGCCGGCACCAAATACTTAAGATTTCTCAAAGATCGCTATTTCAATGTACCCGAGATCGATGACGTCAATCGCACGTTGTTGGCGTTCGCGTCCTACAATGCGGGTCCTGCCCGGATCAATAAGTTGCGGGAAGAGGCCAAGCAAAAAGGCTTGGACCCCAACGTCTGGTTCGATAATGTGGAGGTCGTCGCAGCCAAACGCATCGGCCGTGAGACCGTCAGTTATGTTGGTAATATCTACAAATACTATGTCGCTTATCGTCTATATGTTGACCGACTGGACGTGCGCGAAACCCTCGGTATAAAAGAATAGGTATCGTCTAGAGTCAATTGCTCCACGTTTTGAGCATGCGAGTTTTATATCTGGTTTTGATCTATTTGCTGTGTGGTGAAGTTGTCGCCGAGGACTTCGAGCCGGACATCCAATCTTTCTCCGCACGGCACACCTTCCCGAACAGATGGTTACGCGGCCCCCATCACACGGTGGATACCGATGTTATCAATCAGAATTTCATGAACCACTACAGAATCGGTTCCCGATTCGGTGTGTTTAGAGCTATCGGTAACGATCAGCTTTTTGTGCGCATCAGGGAAATTGAAGCTTTCGCTCAACTCGAAGACATGAGCAAGGGCAGGGTATTCGTGAATTCAGCGAGCGACACTGTGACAACCACAGTCGAGAGGGTGAGTGAGGCTGTGGAGGATCCCGAACGGGCCGCCGACGATATGGGCTCGGGCTTCTCTCGGCTGGTCAAGCGCTTGGGTAGGATGAGTAAGAATGCATATAGAAAGGGCAAGTCGTTGCTGACCGGGGATAAAACGCAAGACGAGAGATCAGCCGAGCTTGCCAATACCGGGTCGGATATGGCCAAGGGTTTTTTGGGTGTAAACCGTGCTTATAGAACATTGGCACGGGACCTCAGAGTAGACCCATATACGCGCAACAATTCGCTTAGGGAGGAGATAGAGGGTATGGCGAACTACGCAGCTGCCGGCTCTTTCGGTGTGAAGACCATCGTTCCGGTGTTGCCGATGCTCTATGGCGCTGGTTACTTAATCTCGGTAAGTAACCTGGTGTGGAATACACACCCAATAGATTTACAGCTCAGGAACGAGCAAGCGCTACGCGACATGGGTATGAGTAACAAGTTAATACGGGGCCTGTTTGAAAACGACCGGCACACCCTCACCACACAGACCCGGATCGTTAATTCGCTTGAACGGCTAGAGGGTGCCAGGGGACGTAAGGTTCTTCTACGTCATGGGGCACAAGCGAAAAGTGTAAGCGATGCGCTCTACTACACTCGGATGCTTGAACTATTGGCAATGTACCATCAGCAGCGCGGTGTCATAGACAAAATCGTTGCAACGAAACGAGTTCCGTTTGTGCTCACCATGCGAAAACGCGCCGTAGTGATGTTTCCAGTAGATTATTTTAGATGGACTAAAACCGCCCGTGATCTGGTCCATTTTTTACATAAGGAGATATCACGTTACCCTGCAGTACACTTGGAACTCTGGGTCAACGGTCAAGTCTCGCCCCGAGCGCGGGTCGAACTGGGCAACCGAGGATGGGCGTTGTTCGACCGAGCCGGGGAACGGATTTAACTAGAATCATGAATGACCAATAGTAACTATGTACTTATACGAAAGAAGTAAACAGATGAAACCTGGCGTTGTCGACGCCAGTATTTCTACGGATGGCCTGTTGGATATCCTGTCTAAAAGTGAGGTGGCTAGGTTGCTCGATACCAGCCAGAGCGGACTGTATCGTCTGTTCCGCAATTGTTCTTTGGCGGTATTGAACAGTGGTAGTTATCTCGACGATGGCAAGGAATTGCTGGAACGCTATCGCTCATTCGATATTCGTATCGTTCAGGAAGAGCGAGGTATAAAGCTTGAGCTGGTCGGTGTTCCCGCCATAGCCTTCGTCGACGACAAAATGATTCGAGGTATCCGCGAGCACCTGGTCGCAGTGGTTCGAGATGTGCTCTATGCCAACGAAGAGCTGAACAGGTTTGACTTGAATACCAGAGAGGGTACTACAGATGCAGTGTTCCATTTTCTTCGTAATGCCAAGGTACTGATACCGCAGATTCCAAACCTCGTTGTGTGCTGGGGAGGACATTCCATTTCGCGCGATGAGTATGATTACACTAAGCAAGTGGGCTACCAACTGGGATTGAGAGGCATGAACATATGCACAGGCTGCGGCCCCGGTGCAATGAAAGGCCCGATGAAGGGAGCCACTATCGGACACTCCAAGCAGCGTATCAAAAACGGCCGCTATGTGGGTATTTCGGAGCCGGGGATTGTTGCAGCGGAGTCACCCAACCCTATCGTAAACGAGCTGGTCATCATGCCCGATATAGAAAAGCGGCTGGAGGCCTTTGCTCGTACTGGCCATGGCTTTGTGGTGTTTCCCGGCGGCGCCGGTACGATGGAGGAAATCCTGTATCTGTTGGGTGTATTGTTGCATCCTGACAATCAGCCCATACCTTTCCCGCTAGTTTTAACCGCACCTGCGGGTGCCAAAGATTATCTGCAACGGCTCGACCAATTTATCGGTAGTACCCTGGGTCGAGAAGCGCAAAACCAGTATGAAATCATTGTTCATGACCCCGAAGCAGTGGCCCGTTATTTAGCCAGCGGCATGCAGCAGGTAAAGGATTTTCGTCAAGAAACGGACGATGCCTACTACTTTAACTGGTTGCTGAAAATAGAACGTGACTTCCAAGTCCCATTCAAACCTACACATGACAACATGCGCAGCATCGATCTGCGCAGCGACCAGCCGAAACATATGCTGGCTGCGGGTCTGCGCCGTGCGTTTTCCGGTATCGTCTCCGGTAACGTTAAAGACGAAGGTATTCGCGCCATCGAACAACACGGGCACTTTGAAATAGTTGGTGATCGCGAGATCATGGAGCCGGTCGATTCGTTACTGAGCTCATTTGTAAAACAAAACCGCATGAAATTGTCCACCGAAGATTACCAACCCTGCTATAGAATCATTCGATAGTAGCTATTGTTGGCAAGCCGTCATTCTCGTAATGTACTCTGATCATCGTCCCACATGTTTTTTAACCGTTGTTCCCGCATGTCGTTAGTGGGAATCCAGTGGCATCGTGGCGTTGCTTCAAATGGATTCCGGCTCTATGCTCGCTGCGCGGGGCTTCGGCCGGAATGACGGGGAGTAGGTTTGTCAGTCCTGCATGCTTTTTACCGCCCCGGTCATTCCCGCATGTCTTAAGCGGGAATCCAGATGTATCGCGGCGAGGGCGCCGCTCCTACATGACAATAGCGAATAGCTTGCGCATTCAGAACAATGAGCTGCCGGTCCAGAAGTAGGTTATCGCATCTGCCAGCAGTGCTAGCCCAACAAGTGCAAGTATTATGGGCATCAAGAACGCGCTGATGCGATTGAGAACCCCGTTGATTTTCTGTAGCACAGGACGACTACGTGGCCCCATAACGGCAACCAAGCTGGGTACGATGGCAAACGGTAGAGCGTACAGTACGTTGTATGCAAATAACATGAGAAAGGCTTGTAGAAAACTGGGGTCTGTTTTGAGTATTTGACTCAAGGCTGCAAAGTACGGCACTGCAAACGGGATTCCAATAAAGTTGACAACCATGCCAAATCCAAATGCCGACAGGGGTGATAACGAAGTAGTCCTCTCTACAGGATCTTTGTCCTCCGCCGAGCGGCTCCGCCAAGCTACCCAAAGCAGTATCACGCCGACAATGACCTCAATAAAGAAATCGATCCGTTTCGGATTGGCAAGTCGGTAGGAAGCAGCCTCCAATCCGAACGACAAAACAATACCAACGGCCAAGTACGCTACTGTGTGACCCAAGAGCATGGCGCTACTGTTAACGATTGGTCGATCAGTACCTGCCGCATAAACCATAAAAGCAAACAGAACCGGATTGAGGAGATCCGCTATCAGAATGGGAATAAGGCTTGTCCAGATTTCTGCCATGCTATTTTCTTAGGTTCGTCAAACTGAAAACTAGGTTTACCTCAATACGGTATTGGGCTGCGTAGCGAGCAGTATATCTACTTTGTAGTCCAGTCAGTCTTCATTCCGATATACCTTTAGCGGGAATTCAGCCAGTATAAAAGAATGAAAGTTGAAAGTTTAAGAAACCTATCTTAAGCGATTTAGGAAAGCTTTGATTAATTCGAGGCCTTGTCATCGAAGCCACGTCAGTAGTTATGGCAATCTTCCTTAGGGTCATTGCGAGGCTCCCGGACTTGGTCCGGGTGGCGCGGCAATCCAGGAAGTGGATTTTGCTGGATTGTTTCATAGGATCATACGCTTTCGATGGTGGGCATATCTCTGCGCGCGCTATGACAGCTGAGTCAGAATTAATCGGAGCTTCTTTAGGTTCTGATGGCTTAAAGAAGCCCAGAAGAATACTTATAATCCCACTTTGTCACCAGAGTAGATCGAGTCCATACTGTCCAGGTGCTTCACGACCGGTCGCAATTTCTTGAACTTCTATGAATTGGGATACCAGTCATACTTTTCGCCGATTATTGCTTACCCAGGTTGCATTAACCCTAATCTATCCTCTCCTTGGGGACATGTGGGCGATTAATTTCACGCTGGGTATGTTTCTGATGCTGGCTTTGTATGGTGGTATCAGCGTTACGTTGGCAAAACCATTTACCCTTTGGGTAAGCCTCATACTAGCAATATTGTTCATCGGTTCGTACTGGATAGCGGTGGCTACTGGTATTAACTCGTTCCGTATATGGAGTGCTGTTTTTGGTACAGCTTTTTTTGGTTTTATCGCCAGCATAATGATCAGCCACATATTTTTCTTTAGATCAAAGGTAGATGTTGATCTGATCTATGGTGCTGTCAGTGTATATTTGCTAATTGGTAGCGCGTTCACCGAGCTCTATTTAGTTTTTGCTCTGTTAAACCCAGATGCCTTCACCGGATTCGATGCGACAGCGGATATAGGTACCGTCGCTCGTTCCCTATCTTTCTTTAGCTTCGTTACTTTGACTACACTGGGCTATGGCGACATCACTCCCGTCGCGCATTACGCCCGGGTGCTGGCTTACTCTGAGGCAATTATCGGCCAACTCTACCTCACCATACTCGTTGCGCGTTTAGTTGGCACCTATATTGCGCAATCGAGAAGTGAGTAAAAAGCTTAAATCCATCATCGATTAATCCCTTATAGCCATGAAGCGCGCCTTAAGAGGTTCGGTTGTAACGTTCAAGGATGATCCTTTTGCGCAACCTGTAGAAGATTGCCTGACCTACATCGAGGATGCAGTTGTCGTAATAGAGGATGGGGTCATCTCGGCCGTGGGGACGGCCTCTGATATTACACCCACACTAA
>JASJAT010000209.1 GCA_030066885.1 Arenicellales bacterium
CGTCATTCCCGCATGTTTTTAGCGGGAATCCAGTGTCTTCAATCAATGGATTTCGGCTAAAAAATTGTTGGGTCGATAGTTCTATTATTCGGGTATTTAGTGTGGAACCGGACGAAGGACAGGGTTCTTCTTCTCTCGGAGTTCTTTAATCAGCAAGATAAATATATACGCGTGCGTAACCAGTAGCAAAGGGACAATTGTAGCTGGAATCCAGTAAGCAGCTCCAAGAGCGCCGTCTGGAGTAAACAACATCCCGCGAGCCACTGCATTCAACAAATCAGCCGCTCCTAACACATTGAAAACCCACACTGAAGCGAGCGCCCAACCAGCATTTAGCCGGATAGCCGCAATAGCAACGAAGGCCAAAACGGCGGCCAATAAATCGCCGTAGGCCGCTGGATGAGAAAAACGGCTGTCTAAAACTTCTGCTGTCACGCCTGGAACTAAAAACATAAGGCCGATATATCTAAAACTGTGCAGTAGTAAAAATGGCTCTATAGCCTGTTTGACGGGATATCGTTTTAAGACTGGATGAATATACCAGTACATGATCAAGGACCAGGCGACAAGCGAGAATGTAATGCTGATAGGTAGTATGAGATTGGTAGGCATATCGGGCTTCTCTTTAGTAACTTGTAAATTAAAAGTTACTCTACCATAGTGACTTGTATAATGCAAGTCACTATGGTAACGTTTTACACATGACAAAATTAAACAAGTCTGTATCGAAAAGGTCGCTTTGCCCGATAGCAACGACGCTGGATATTATCGGAGACAAGTGGACATTACTCGTCATAAGGGATATAGGTTTATTCGACAAACACAGGAACAAGGATTTTCAAGAAGCTGGTGAGAGGATACCAACCAACATATTAGCCGATCGGTTAAAACGGCTTGTAAATCTTGGTTTGGTGGAAATGCGTCTTTATCAGAATAATCCACCTCGCTATGAATATTACTTGACTAGTGCGGGCAGGGGGTTGTTGCCAGTTCTAAAATCAATGGCAGTATGGGCCCAAAAATACATCAAAGGAATGAACGTCCCCGATTTAAAGTAATCCATTTAGAAAGGGATTCTATCAACTTTATTTTTACACTCACCATTTCCTTGAGGCAATAAATTCCGGCTAACTTGTCGGAACTATGGCGGGGGAAACTGCAGCGGTCGCTGACGCGGGGTTCAAAACAACCCGATTTCGTATCAGAGGTTGCTCAGCATAGTTGATAAATTACTCAGGTAACCCTGCTTTTCGTAGGCCCTATGAATGTCGATCGACGAGGCGGTCCTCGATTGGTTTTCTATCCCTTGATAACATGAGCAAACACGATAGGCGAGGGCGTTCTTTATGAAAATCGATGGCAGTTGCCACTGTGGTTCTATCAGATATGAAGCAGAAGTTGATCCCGCTCGAGTTTATATATGTCATTGCACAGACTGTCAGTCGATAACGGGTTCTGCATTTCGATGGGCTGTATCAGTCGCAGAAGACGATTTCACTATTCTTTCTGGCAAGCCAAAGACTTACCTCAAAACGTCAGACGGTGGAGCGACAAGTCACCAGTTGTTTTGCCCAGATTGTGCGTCGCCACTTTACGCATATTCCGAAACTGAAGGACCGAGATTTTTTAATCTCCGTGTCGGAACCGCTCGCCAGCGTGCGGACCTCACGCCGAAATCTCAATATTGGTGTCGTTCATCGCAGAATTGGATTGATATTTTGGGAGCGACTAAAGGACATGATACGCAGTAAAACACTGGGCTCGCCCAAACAGTATAAACAGAGGTTTACGCGTGCTTGGTACCACTGATATTGATGGGCCGGGTGCAACACATGAAGTTGCTCACGTTGATCCTATGTGTTGTTTGATTTTGCCAAATTTAATACGCGTGATGAATTGCCGTTATGATTGGGGATTCACCTAAACGATTCAGAACCCCGTTTTTTCACACCACAAAGAAAATGACGTAGATAATGATCGCGGCCAAGACAAATAGGGCTGTATGTTTTGGATTGATCATGGCATAGATCTTATTCTCTTCCTCCTCCGCTGTGGTATTCAGAGCTTGGGTTGTGGATTAAAAACGTTCCAGGCAGGACATTTTATCTATTGGGATGGCCTTCGTACTTAATTGGCAGCAACTCTGCTATGGGAACTATGGCTTCGCCTTGACCAGATGGAACGATAACTTTGGCATCTGGGGCGTAATCTGAAATTAATTCTCTGCACATACCACAAGGGGAAATGACGTTTCCTAACCTGTCTACCGCAACGATTATCTCAATATCTGAATCACCATCGACCGCTGCCATACCAATGGCAATTGCCTCCGCACATACAGCTATCCGACCTACGTTAGCTTCCAGGTGAACGGCAGAATACTCTTTCCCTGTCTTTGTTCTTAACGCTGCACCCGCATGATGGTAGTTTTCCTTGAAACGGCTCTTGATTATTTCTCGGGCACTTTGTATTAGTCTCTTGTCAACGTCATTCATACACTTTTACTCGCTAGCGTAACGGCACAGCAAATCTACGCGCATTCTGGCTATTTTAAAAGAACGCATTGTGCTATTCCTTTGAGTACAATTTTGTATTTGAAGAAAAAGCGAGGTGTCTCCTGCTGCAAACGAAGATCCCAGTATATCCAAAGATCGGAAAGAATCACGTTACTAATTTGCCTCTGCATAGGAGCTCACGAGTTGTTCGCGACCACGAAGCATGTCATCAAGTGAACCGAATGCGTTCATGTAGTGTCCCCCGAATCCGGTTGCTTCGACCCGAGAGAACATGTCCGCAAAATCGATAATGCCGTCGCCCGGATAGAGATGAATTTCATACTCGCCATTGTTGTCTGCAATTCGAACCTCATCTAAACGATTCGTGGGCATTGCTTCGAGAAAACCATCTATACCTTCGGGTACAAGTGTTGCGTGGTTGATGGTAAAAGACCACCCAAGCGCAGGTGAATCGATACGGTCGAAGTAGTACAACGACTCCTCAACCGTATGGGCAAGGTAATGTACTTCGGCACGATCTGGTTCCCAGTTTAGGTTTTCTAAAAGCAGTTTTGCCCCTTTTTGCTCGGCATAGTCGGTGGCCCGCTTCAGTCTTTCCAAGCTGGCTTCCATACGGCGCACTTTGTCATCGGTGAAATGATAACCTGCGTGCACGACTATCCACTCCGCATTCAACCGAACTGCAACGTCTATGTAGGTCTTGAGGTACTGATCCACCGCATCACGCACAAATGGAGATATCTCAGCGATGTTTACTGCAGAAAGTGTGTGCAACCCAAGGTGAATTGCCTTTTTGGCACACGCTTCGCGAATAGAATCGCAACAGTTACCGTCAAACCTTTCAAGCTCATTGGGAGAAATATCTATCTGGCAGTCGATGTAGGTCACATCATTCTCGTCAGCCCAAGCTATAGCGTCTTCCACCGATAATTTTCGGCCGACATCGATCCCGATTCGGTCGCGTAAGTTCATACTTCAGTCGCTCCGGATGTATGGTACAGCTGGCCGGTTTTCAACATCTAGTTTCCTCATTTATGAGAGTTTGTTGCGCTTGTTGACTGGTCGTATTTATTCATCCCAATTCTCCATCGCTACAGCACGTAACGGAACACCATCGCTGTCGGCGAGTTTGAGAGGTAGGCCGATAAAGTACGGTCTCGGTGTGCGAATTTCCGAAAGATTACACAGATACTCAAACATCAAAATACCACTACATAGCAACTCGACATGGGTCGTATTTTCACCCCACTCCGGTACCCGATCACCCAGAACATAGTGGCGGATGCAGTAGTCCTGTGGGAAATCGAAGCCTATCGCTTTAATGTTTTTTTCCCTGAGCCAAACACAGGCGTCTTGCGTCATATAGGGAGCATTTGTCCAGAACTCAGGTTTATCAATCGACTCTCTGAGATCCCACTCTGTTTTGAGTAAAACGATATCTTGTTCTTGAATGTGGGTGCCCGCTTGTGAGACCAAGTCAACATCGATGCCTGTATTAGCAGGCACACTACTAAGGTCCACTAAGGCTGCGTCGCCTATGGTCATATCGGGGGTGACTTCATCGGTGGTGAAGCCACCACGGTCGAAATGCCGTGGTGTGTCCATGTGGGAAAACGAATGCATATTCCAGCCAGCCCAGGTTAGTTGCATTTGATCGCCCTGCTCATAGTTACGAAGCAATCGCCGCTCTACTTTCCAGCGAAAGTGGTTCTCACGAACCGCCATTGACAGGTCCACTATTCTTTTCATTCCAGATTTCCTTCAGAAGAATTCCAGCCGTACACCATTCTGACAGGCTCTAACACTAGTGCGGGCATAAGGGTAACTATTAGGAGTACGAAAACCTGCATTAGAACAGCCTTGGACGAATAGCGAAACAGAACTCGTTACTCTCCAAGAACCACCGCGTGGCGGGTCACCAGCTTGTTTTCACTTTGTTCGCCTGAGAAAGATAAAGTCTTATTGTGTATGCGTTGAGTGGATCGTTATGTTTGATGTCGTTCAGAATTTCCCCCAACTGATCGGATAGCTCCCATCGCCTCCAGGTCATCAGGTCCCTGGCAACATAGCTTGCCATTTCGGGATGGTAATCCAGAAGGGTCGAGTAACTTTGGATTATTTGATCGCGCAGATGGGTATGGCCGTTACTTCCATGTTCCGACAAGGCTGCCGTTACGGCCACCAACTCTTCACGACTTCTTATGGAGGAGCGGAAGTACTTTTCCTCAATCTTAACGACCGCTGCGTCTTCTTCAATCTCTATCAGAGCGGTTGTCCATGCCGATAGATTAGTCGTCAGACCAAAACGCGCATAGTAGGAAAACTTGTCGATGATGTTTGCCCGGTCATTCACATCTCCGTTGTGGGCCAGCATCAAGATGGCCAGGGGATGCCATTCCAGGTACATAGGATTGCGAAGTAGGGCCCGTATTTGATCGAGCGGCCACTTGGCATCCAATTGTTTAATCTGGCCGTATGGGGCCCGGCCAATCTCAAGATAGGCAAGTTCGTGCAAGGCGCGGTTCTTGTGGCCAAGATAGTTGGCAAAGAAGGCTAGCCGAGATTCGTTCAATGCCCCTAACTGTTGCCAGTGTGGAGCTCGTTGAATGATCTCACGGACCATCTTCTCATACTCTTCGTCCGCGAAGCCGAGACTGCGCCATTTTGTCTTATCCTTTGTGTTCTGCACAAACACCACACCTCGCTCCGGGTAAATTTCAAGCAACCTCCGAGTCGTGCTGTTTAGAAAGTTATCGATTGGAGAAAGACTCGTTTCGCCCTTTAGTATTTCAATTGGGATATAAGACCAGGGCTTGTCAGGATTCTCTCGCGCCAAGACAGCCGTGTCGCTCTCTACGAGATAATCCGCGGCTGTTTTTGTAGGATACGGGACACATATTGCACATGCATTCGCAAGACTCGAAAAGCCGAAAATCGCGACCACGCAACACAGAAACAAAACACCTGCAGCTATGTTCTTTGTACTGTTTAGTTCCATGGAATGCTCAAAATACCTTTCTTATTGTAGTCACCGTGTTAGATTACTCATAACCACGGAGAGTTCCAAACTTTGTCTTCTTTAGAGCGACTGCGGATAACGCTAGTGATAAGGGCACCTAATGACATCAATTGCTGAGCAAACAGGCAGACTAGATGCTACTGAACTGAGCAGGTTGGTCAAAAACAAAGAGGTTAGCGAGCAAGAATTGCTGGAGGGTACGATTGAGCGTCTGGAGAAAGTTAACGGAAAGATCAATGCGGTGATCACACCCATGTACGAAGAGGCCCGCATCCAGGCTGATAGAAACCCAGTGGATAGTGTATTCCTAGGTGTGCCTTTTCTGATCAAGGATTTTCTCGCCGAAATCAAAGGAGTGCGGTTCACCGAGGGCAGTGCTTTCCTCGGCGAGTACGTCCCCGGCGAGGATAGCGAGCTAATCGCACGATTCAGGAATGCGGGCCTGCTTTTTGTGGGGAAAACTAATACACCCGAGTTTGCAATAGGTGCGACGACCGAACCCGCTCGCTTTGGCGCCACCCGCAATCCGTGGGACACTAACTTAACTTCTGGTGGTTCCAGTGGAGGCTCGGCGGCAGCGGTGGCGGCGCGCGTTGTACCGATGGCACATGGAAACGATGCTGCGGGCTCAATTCGGATTCCTGCGTCCTGCTGTGGCTTGGTAGGTCTGAAGCCGAGCCGGGGACGCGTGAGCTTAGGCCCGCTGTATGGTGACGTTTTTGGAGGCATCATCTGCGAGTTCGCACTGACGCGCAGTGTCCGGGATACGGCGTCATTACTAGACGCCGTGTCTGGTCCCGTAGCTGGAGACCCCTACTCGGCGCCAGCCCCGGTAAGACCGTATGCCGAGGAAATCGCACGCGAACCCAAAACGCTGAGGATTGGCTTTAGCGCTACCACACCACTCGGGGATGACTTGCATCCTGATTGTGAAGAGGCGGTGCGGGATGCTGCGAAGCTTTGCGAGACCCTCGGGCACGAGGTTGAGGAACGGGCTCCAGAATATAATGCAATGCGGCTCTGGAATAATCTCACGACAATACTGGCTAGCGGAGTATCGTGGACGATGCAGGACTGGTCGCGCCGGCTTGCGCAACCATTGAAACAGGAGTTCTTCGAGCCGTTCGTTTGGGCGTTCAGCGAGCGTGGCCGATCGCTATCGTCGACTGACTATCTTTTGGCCGTACAGGATGTGCAGGCCGAAGTACGAAATTACAGTCGATTTTTCGAAACATTCGACCTCTGGCTCACCCCGACGTTGGGTCAACCACCGGTACCGCTCGGAACTTTGAGTTACGACGGTGATCCTGTTGATCTCAGGCGGCGTACAGCGCGCTTTTCACCTTTTACGTACATTGCAAATGCAACCGGTCAACCTGCGATCTCGCTTCCTTTGTACTGGTCCCGGGCCGGTGTTCCCATTGGAGTGCATTTTACGGCACGTACGGGTGGTGAGAGCACGCTGCTGCGGATTGCAGCGCAGTTGGAACAGGCCAGACCCTGGGTTAACAGGTTACCGAGCGTGTGCGCGGTTTGAGCGGAACTTCGCTTATGTATTGGTTTTTAACGATTCGAGTCTTCCGTTTCGTACTGAACGCAGACTCAGGTATCAAGCCATTCTGTAAGCCTTGATCTTTCCCGGACCAACCCATTCTGATTGAAATGGTGAACACAGAAATGTGCCCATGAATCTTCGAACGCCATTTCCATATCACCCGACACCGAGGTTGTACCCAGACCAATTTCTGCGTAGGTAAACTCGAAACTACCACTGGGACGTGCCAATGCAATGTGAAATGGCTCGCCGTTGAACTTGTTGGTCATCGGTTTACCGTTACTTTTCATAATGCCTGGGATATCGACCTTTGCGGTTCTGAGTTTCAGGTTCGCTTCGAGACTGATCGGCAGAAACAATGTCTCGCAGAATTCCGAGCACGTTGATGCGAACACGGAAAAGAGAT
>JASJAT010000041.1 GCA_030066885.1 Arenicellales bacterium
CATCCTCATCTTGACTCGTGTCAAAGACACTTAAGGCTCCTTGATGTAATCTATATTTTCCATTCTCCTTGTGGAATTAATACCCCCGGATGTGTTTGTATCAAGTCAATTGTTCCGGGGGTTTTTTAGTTTCCGAAAAACGCTTCCAATACGCTTGCGCTTTCACAGCGTCTTGTTTATTCGACGCCACCAAAACGGTACCAAGACCAGGCCGGCTAAGACTACAACCCACTGCAAGTTGTTATGACCATGTAAAAGGAGTTTCCCGAGGCCGATAAGTAACAGGAACAAAGAAAGGGCGCACAGCCCAGTCGTTATAAGGGATTGAGCGAGGGCTATGAGTGGTTCGTTTGGATGCGACCCGGCCATTGAGGCTGTCGATCGCCACCACCCCAAAGGACGAACACGCTTGTAGAAGCTGAGCAGAGTCTGGTCATGGGTTGGCGGCGTAAACCACGTTACGACAATAACCGCAAGTGTCGACAATAACGCCATGGACGCCAACCGAAGCCATTCCGCGTCAATCGTGGTGAGCAGAATAGGAGCGGCAAGCAGACTCACGACCATAGCGGAAAGTTCAGAGTACAAATTGATCCGCTCCCAAAGCCAGCGCAGCACGAGTACCGAGCCCATACCGGCTCCAAACAACAATGAGATGAACCATGCTTGCTGAATCGAGGCGAGATTGGCCATGACGACGAGCGCGATGAGAACCACGATGATGTTGGATACTCTTGCGGCTACCACCAGCTCCCGGTTCGATGGTTCACGTCGTCGCCATTCCCGGCAGAACAAACGCCCGTAGATATCATTTGCCCAATACGACGCCCCCCAATTGAGATGGGTATCCAATGTGGACGCAAGTGCCGCGAGTAACCCAGTCAGCATGATACCGCGCAGCCCAATCGGCAACAGCTCGTCTATACCGGTAACGAAAGTGAGCTCCCGTGCAGCGGCGAAACCTTCCGCCTGCATCTGTGTTTCGTTGAAGGGATAGATGATTAATAGTCCCACCCCGATGAGCATCCAGATAAGACTGCGGAGTAGAATTTGCGTCCACGCAAACACAATACCCGCGATTCCTGCATCCCGATCTGTCCGACAAGCCAGCGATCGCTGCGCCAGATAGCCCGTACCATCGCTGTTCATCTGAAACAGCCATTGCAGACTGATAATGACCAGGAAAGGCATCATCAGCTCACCAAGTGGGGGGCTGAATGACACCAGTCGTTCAGCATCCTCAGTCCCGTAGAGTGAAACGAGTTGGTCGGTGATTCCATCCAAACCACCGATATGTCGAACGATCGCGTACGCATAGACTATTGTTGCAAGCATTGCGATACCGAACTGTACGATGTCGGTGGTGATAACACTCCGCAAGCCTCCGGTTGTGGAATAGAGAGCAACGAAAATTAATATCATCAAGATGCTGATCAGGGCATTGGTGGTCGCGACGTCGCTGGGCAAGCCGGTGACACTTTCGGCAAGAAACAGACCACTCAATCTAACCACCGCTGTCAAGGACGTGTACAGATTTTCCGGCAACCACGCATGCCAAGGCAGAAACACTTCCGCGATACGCACCGCGGCAATCAGAACGATTGCCATCACCACGCAGTTGATGACTGTGCCATAGTAAACCGCCTTCAACACGCGAAGCAGCAAAACACCCGGGCCACTATACCTGGTCTCGGTAAGCTCAGCGTCGGTAAGCACACCGGCCCGTCGCCAGCAAGCGGCAAAAACGAAAGCCATCAACAAAAAAGCAAGGGCGTATATCCATAGACGCCAAAGGGCAAAAATACCGCTGGTCGCGATGAGACCAGTAACCAACAATGGGGTATCGGCGGCAAACTGAGTCGCGCACATGCTGAGCCCCGCACGCCAACCTTTTACCTGCCGTCCGGCGAGGAAGTACTCGTCAAGACTTTGCGATGCCTTTCGGCGCGAGCGCAGCCCTACCCAAACCGAATAGGCAATGAAGAGCAAGAGTATGGTGAAATCAACCATGGTCGAGTTTTATCTCAGTTGGATTATCACGTTACAGTGCTCCGTGAGCCAACGAGATAAAGACTAAACTGTTCTTCGTTTATGGAGGAACCGACAATACCTTCACTCTGGACTGATTCAGGTCAATGAATCTGTGAACTACGCCCAATATAATTTTGATCAATGAGTTGGTTAAAACCACCGGCCGTCCACTTGGTAACTAAGCGTGCCCGTTGATATTTAAGGAGTCTCTGATCAATCCGAAGCTCCTCAGAACAGTCGAGAGCATATGATCACACCATTCGATCCCAGTTAGGCGGGGCGCCGAAACTCACAGGTATTTATTCTCCCACAGACCCGTATACACTCCCTACTTATTTCTGCTGCCCAATCGACTGACAATGGTTACACCAACTCATAGGATCTTTTCCTCAATCGAGGTCAGTGATACTCGATTAATAAAAAATGTATTGGTACCTAGCACTGTAAAGTTTCGCCAGATCGTAGTGACCGGACCGCCGTGTAGCGGCAAATCTAAACTGGTCGAAAAGTTGGGCGGATGGCCTGAAGAGGGGTATATTGATCTGGCGACGGAAAAGTGGTGGCAGAACCGTATTTTCACCTTTAGACCGCGTGAGGTTCACTTTGGTTTTCCATTCGTTGGCTTCGAAGAAAGCCATGCCGTCTTCGACCTGGAATGGCTGCAGTCCCCAACCGATATCGATTTCTCAAGGGTCCATCTTCCACCTGGAAAGCGCGGGGTCTTCAGTGTAGATTGGCGCAACCGATACGCCTTTGATTTCCAGCTGTTACCCGCCGAGCAGATTTATGCCATATGCAAAGAGAGAAGCAAACTCGGCACTCACCCGATCGATTTAGAACTAACCCTCCAGCGGGTACAACTCGCTGTCACAGCATATGAGAAACTTGCACTTTTTTTTCACGACAACGGGATGCTGGTTTATTTTCGTGATCGTTTTGACGGAAAACCAAGGACTATCGTCGCTTCCGATTCAGCTGACGCAGCTTAACTCCTTATCGCCTTTGATCCAGGGGAGTTCTTTTCGGCTCTTTTATTGACCCACTCCAAGAGAGGCTCAGCCGCGTATAGCTGGGGAACCATCTGCCCATTGACCCTGATGAATATTGCAGACTCTCCTTTTTTCGCGGAATACAAGATGTGATGGTGTCGAATCCCCGCGACATCACACCAAACAGTGCCCGTATCTGAATACGGCGTATGGCCTACTAGAAACGGGAGCTCTTTTGCCAAATTCAATGATTTTCGAAATCGTCGGACATCCGATGCCGTATATCCTGACGGATAACCTCGCCGTCGAACTCGATTCCACATTAAGTCATGCAGAACATCGGGAAAGCTACGGATATTCACAACTTGGCTCATGTCAATCCTATTGAACGGTGGGCCAGCATGGCACGCAACAAAGTTCTCAGATAGTGCAATCACCGGAGAGAGGTCGTAAAAATGAGCCATTTTTTCACAGTATTCCGTCCCCCGTAATTGCTCTAGCCTCTTTCGCCACAACACACCTTGAGGAACAAGGTCTTTGCTCGCCTCGACTGCAAAACTATCATGGTTGCCGCGGAGAAAGAAAATACCATCAGGAAAGTGCAGTTTTAATTTAAACAGAAAGTCCATCATTAATACTGAACTGTCCATTTCGTCATAGGGTTCCGAGTCCGGTTGAACTAAGTCACCCAGGAAAACAAGCACGGCTGATTTTTTCTCCAATGCCCAGATAAACGCGTTTTCACTGAGAATCTTTAGTAAGTTGTCGATATTCGCATGCAGATCCCCTATCACCACGGGCGTAACATGCGCCGGCAGTCGTAAAAGACCACCGGCGGTACCATTTGCGTCCTTGGGTCGAAAAGCATCGTTTTTCAACAAACTATTGACCTGTTGCAAGGTGTCCAGTGCTTGGTGCCTTGACATGGTTTTGAGAGGGCCACCATACAGCGCTATGATTTTGTCAATGGCCTGCTGGCGTCGAGCGACGATTGGTGACTGTTCGATGTCTTCTTCGAGTAAAGTGATAAACGTGCCAAGTTCTGAAATAGGGTCTCGAAAAACGAGGTTTTCCCCTTCGTAGTCGAGATAAAAATTGCGCCGGAAGGCTTCGCGGGGTTTACGGAATAGGTGTTCCTGGTTAGGCTCATCATGGCTTATGTGAAGGCTTTGCCCCGGCTTGATTCGCAACGAGTAATTTATTTGTGTGGGGTTCAGATCGGGATTGAATACAATGAGGTCCGGAAGGCCTGGACCAACTGAGCCATCACACCTGATTTCTTTTTGAATATGAAGGCGTTCTGAACCCAGTTCTACCTCGACTGGTCGTCGTGGCAGTAGCATTCTCAACCTCCTGCCAGAGAGCCGTAATCTTTGCCCCGGTTGAGGTACTACGGTATCCACCGGCTTTCCTATCGATTCGACTATCGACTTGAGGAATGCTCGCTTCTTGGCCATCGATGCTTACGGTTACCCACCGCTACGTGCGAATCCAACAGACCATACATGGTTGTTGAACTCAGCTCAAAACTTGTCAAACAACTCCCTCAATCGCGTGCCCCACCGCCTGAATTCCTGGACGGAAGCATCGTATACAGCCTTGTCTTGGCGTAGTTGATGGGAACTGTAGTGGGCGAATGCTATCTCACCCTCTTGCTCCCGGCGCAGGTTGCTACAGATGAGGCTTAGTTTCCCAGCCGAACTAACTAACGCTTCGGTATACTCAACCAGCGCGTCACGGATCGCTATACTCATCTTCGCACGTTTTGGTAAATCGTTAAAATCTGCATCACCAAAGGTGCGTTGGATGCGTTTCGTTTCTGCATCGATTGAATCCAGTTCTGCTTCCAGCGATGCCAGATCCGTAAGCTTGCCGGGCTGCGCAGCCATTACGATTTTGCGCACCGAGAATCCAAACAGTCCATCATGGATTTTCCGGTAACGTTTGGCAACAGAAGTTATATCGCAAGCGATTCCTATAAGCTTCGCCCTGTGCTCCATTCGGTGAGGGTCCAGTGTCTCAACCACTCCGCTCACCTGCAGCCAGGTCTGATTCTCAGATGACAACGTACCCGCGGTGACAGGCGCGGAAGGATTGATCACTGAGTCTTCCTCTGTCTGGGACACGTGCGTTCAAACACTCCACTCTCGAGGCCACTTACGAACCATTTTCTAACCAAAGATGCCTTTCAGTGTGAAAAAGAAAAACGCAGCCAGGACCCCACCTATCGGCAGCGTAATGATCCATGAAAGAATGATGCCGCCGATCACACGCAAATCGATGGCACCTACTCCGCGTGCAAGCCCGACACCGATAACTGCGCCCACAGCGATATGCGTGGTTGAAACCGGCAAACCCGTGCGTGAAGCTAAAACGACGGTGGTTGCGGCTGCCAACGTGGCACAGTATCCCCGACTCGGTGTCAGCTCTGTAATTTTTGTCCCGATGGTTTTCATGACGCGGTAACCCATCGTGGCGAGTCCGACCACGATACCCACGCCACCAAGCACAAGGACCCACAGAGGTAAGGCTGCCTTCTGCGCAACCTCGCCGCCGGACTGTACTATGCTGACAACGGCAGCCAACGGTCCGATGCCGTTAGCAACGTCGTTGGAACCGTGGGCGAAGGCCATGGCACATGCCGTGAACAGCATCATCGGTGTGAACACCTTTTCCACACTGGCAAAGTGAAAGTCGCGGTCGGCGGTGGCATCCACTTTGACCCGATTAATCAATACCCAGCCTATAATCCCCACCAGCGCGCCGATAACAAACGCGCTGAAAAAGCTCATACCGATAGACATCTCCAGCTTCAGGTGTTTCAAGCCCTTGAACATGGTTACCAGAGCAATGATAAAACCGACTAGAAACACGTAGACGGGACCCCATTTTTTGGCGTTAATAAAGGGTTGTTCGGTATTGAGAATCAACCACCTGATACTGAGCATCAGTAAGAACGCTATAACCCCACCCAGCGCCGGTGACACCACCCAGCTGGCGACGATCTGACTTATCTTACCCCACTCAACCGCCTCGATTCCGATGCCCGCCATGGTGAATCCAACGATGGCACCGACGATGGAGTGGGTAGTCGAGACTGGCCAGCCCTTACTTGAGGCGACCATCAACCAGATGCCTGCAGCCAGCAGGGCCGCCAACATTCCGAAGACCAGAATTTCTGGATTATTGGCGATGGGTGTAGGGTCGATGATGCCCTTGCGAATTGTTTTAGTGACGTGACCACCAGCCAGAAAAGCTCCGGCAAACTCGAATACAGCAGCAATAATGATCGCCTGCATGACCGTTATCGCTCCGGAGCCGACGGAAGTCCCCATAGCATTGGCAACGTCGTTAGCCCCGATTCCCCAACACATGTAGGTGCCAAAAATAATCGCCATGATGACGAAGGCGGTGCCATATACCGTGATAATATCCATCGTGTTACCTCTCTAGGGCGTTAAATCTGTTTGCATTGTTGATTGTTGTTGGCGTGCCCACTGTCCTGGTTCAAGACTTCTCGTGCGTTATTGAGCAGTAAGCAGGCGTAAACGATCACCCACTTTTTCGGCGTAGTCGGCGAGGTCCCCTATCCACTGAATCAACCGGTACCACATCATCACTGACACCGGGTTCATGTCGTCTTCTTGCGCGAACAGCCGCCGTGTAAGATCTACACCCAGCTCGTCCGTTTCGTCTTCGACCTTGTTCAACTCGTCCACCATGGCTTCAACCTGGGTTACTTCTCGTCCACGGAATCCCATTTCCAGCAACTCATCGAGCTCTTCTATGATCTGCGACGACTTTTCACACACGTCAACGCAGCGACGTACCAACTTGACCAGAGGTTCCTTCAATGTTTCAGGGACATCCATCGGCCGTTCCATGAGCAAACCAGCAATATCCTGAGCTGTATCTGCGATGGCATCTTGCATTTGCAGTATCTCTAAAAGATCACGTCGATCCACCGGCAGAAACAAACTTTTAGGTAGGCCGGCACGCAGTTCATTCTTGATCTTGTCGGCCGCGGCCTCACGCTCAAAAATCTTGTCTTTAACTGACGAAAATCGATCCTTGTCGCCTTCGATTAGGGCGTCGAATAGTGGTGGGACCTCGTGCACACACTCCATTACGACGCGCATGTGTTCTTGCATATACTTAAGCGGAGAACGCCTGAATATTTTCATCAGTGGACTCGACTTAGCCATAGTTTTTACTCCTCATTGGCGTTCAAACAGGTCAAAAATTAGGTCTTTCGTATTTGTTTCAGAAATATTTCAAAAGAGTCCTTTAGCGTGTTCATTAGCATCGCTAATTCACCCGAAATTTGTCTTTATTAATCAATCATCTACAGACCATCTAGTTTTCGGGTGTTAAAAATGTGACACATTTATTACACCGCGAATTTGCCCTCGATGCGATGATCCAGATCAATAAATAGGTCAATGGCTAGCCCGGCAACGTTGCAAGAAGGTTGGTCGAGCTTGGCATCTTGATCGTAGGAACGGCGCCTTCGCCAAGATCATCGGTACGGTGGCACCCCTCCTGCGCTAAGAGGGAAAGATTTATCGTCTTTGCGAGCTTCGCGTCTTGACGAGTTTTTTTCTAGAAGCAGGTCAACGGCACTGCATAGGATCATAGTCAATTGAGCTGCACGCCGACACAGGAGCGTAACCGACGTTTACGTTACCGCCATTGCAGCCAGCAAGGGCGATTCCCGCTATTAACACAATGAAAAACCATACCTTTTTCCGCTTCATAAGCCCTATGTCCAGTTACTTCCAGATGATTAAACATGTTGATATTACATCAATTGAACTATGTCAGACATGGGCAGGTGCAATGATGGGATACTGCGACACCGATTAGAAACGCTCGAAGCAATCAACCAAAGAAACTTCTTTAAACACTGAACATAGGCGCACACGCATCTCTTTTCCAACTTCAACACTGTAACGGTTGCCGTTAGAGCATTGAATGCTCCACCAGGCGCTGCCATCCGTCCCGAATCCTTGGAACATGGACCGAGTGCCTACACACGAATACCCCACTCGAGTAGCAACCTCGCCCAACACAGATGTTTGCAAGTGCTCTGGTAACGCTGCTAATTTCGCATGCAGTGAATTCATCTGTAACTTTTCCGATAACGCAGCCGACTGTGCGTGCGTTGCCAAAAACAGAGACAGCAGAAGTATTTTCATTTGACACACCCTGGGTTTACCACTGCTTCTCTCTCGCAAGCCGTGTGCCAACTTTTTTAGGGGTAGCTGTTCGCTGTTACTAATGGGCAATTGGATTCACTGGTTATGTTGTGGGAGAAAACTCGCTAACTGAAAGTGTAAAGAATAGTGAACACTTTCAAATAGGATTTACACCATTCATCGACATAGCTGTGCAAGCGGTGTCGTGACCGGCTATTTTTTTAGACCGTAAAGTTTCAGATGATTCTTTAAACTTTTTACCTATTCCTTGCTGATTCTACCGGACCACTCAAGGACAAGGGATTGTGCTTTAGCGACTTGGTCAGGTGTCATGAGCTTAGAAAGTTCATCCAGATCCCGCGCAGCCATATCGTCTCCTTGTGAAGCTGCCAAGTTTGTCCAAGCATGGGCTTGTATATAGTCTTGCTGTACGCCCACACCGAAATGATACATATACGACAGCTGACGTTGTGCCCGGAGATAACCTTGATCAGCAGCCTTGTGCAACCATTTAACAGCTTTCCCATAATCCTGCTTTAACCCTTTGCCGGTGGCAAACATGATCCCCAGGTTATATTGCGCCACTACATTGCCTAGTCCTGCTGCTTTAAGAAACCACTTTACAGCGGTTTGAAAATCCTGCTGGACACCCGCACCTTGAAGATACATCACTCCCAGGTTTTTTTGCGCCTCTGCGTCACCCTGATTCGCGGCTTCGCGGAACCACACCAGGGCTGACCGATGGGCTGCCGGGACTCCCTGTCCATCGCGGTGCATCAGCCCCAGGTTGTAGTGTGCATCAGAATGTCCCTGTTCCGCCGCTTTTCGCCACCAACTAAAGGCTTTATTGTAATTTTGCGTAACCCCCTCGCCATTGGCATACATCACTCCCAAGGTAACTTGCGCGTTGGCGTTACCCTGCTCTGCCGCCATGCGGTACCACTTGAGTGCTTCCTTGTAATCTTGTTCCACTCCCCTGCCGTTAGCATAGGCTGCCCCGATATTGAGTTGTGCTATGACATGACCGCGCTCGGCGAGTGGTTTAAGAAGACTGAATGCAGTGTGATAGTCACCGACTTCAATAGCTACCCTGGCATCATCAAGTGCATCCGCATGCACAGCGTGAAACAAACCCAGGCACACGACGAGAACGAGCAATTTCATATAGTAAAGAATAGCAACAAGCGTTGAAATTGCAGGGTTGTGTTGACTTTTTTCCCAAGGCAAAAGCGCTTGGCGCCCTCGCCGCGATGCGGCTGGATTCCCGCTAACGACATGCGGGAATGACGGGTCAAAAAAACATGCGGGAACGATGAATCGTTTAAACAGCCGATTTTCAATTCACTCCCAAGAAATCCCCGTCATTCCGGCCGAGCGAGCGGAGCGAGAAGAGCCGGAATCGATCTAAAACAACGCCCTTACCACAGCACAAGTGGATTCCCGCTAAAAGCGTGCTGGAATGACGGGTGAAAAGAAACATGTGGGAATGCTGTTCTATTTAAGCCCGTTGGGATGATGGGTAGGAGCGACGCCTTCGCCACGATTATCGTCGCGGGGTGTGCCTCCTACAGGCCGTCATGCCGGCCGAAGGGCGAGCGTAGAGCCGGAATCCATTTAAAACAACGCCCTTACCACGGCACAAACGGATTCCCGCAAACAGCATGCGGGAATGACGGTTCTGTTTAAACTAAGCGCGCAATTAAGATGGCATTCGATGTACGGTATGAATTAACCGGCAAAATGGAGAAATCTGACAAGCGGACTAGTGAATTAAAGGTAGCAGACCAGCAAGTATTGGTGGTTCATGTTTTAGCTGTTTGTTTAATTAGATACTGCGCAATCGCACATTGACGGACGGTATTGCTTTAAGTTGAAGGCCGAACGCATGTTTCTTCCCACGTAGTAGCATAGATATGGACTCAGGGACACAGTGTGTTCGATGTACATCCCGGATAAGCAATGGTGAAATTCTGCGGTAATGAGTTCTCTTCATTCTCAGTTCCGCTTGTTTTCGAAGGGCGCTATTTTGTTTTCGAGCCCGGAAACCCGTCGCTGCTTTCAGTTTTTTTAGTTCGCAATGGTCAACCTGTAATTGAAGTACTAAAAAACGAAGGTAAAGAGAATCCCATTTCAGAGGGTTGGTCGAATCCGACTGGAGTCGTCACCATTACCGATAAAACATCAGGCGAACTTTTATATAGAGTGTATCCTGGATCGAAAACAAACATCGCATTTGGGACACTCAAAGGGGACGAGATAACAGTCAATATCTCTGATCATTCGATCGAAGCTGGAGGGGTCACTTTCGCAAACAAAAAATTCAACGGAATGGGTGCGACTGTAGCGATCACGCGAGATGGCTCTGTAGACATAGGATTCGAAATCCCACCTGAAGTGCTCGCGTTACTACAATAGCGGAACTACTTATTGAACGATTGCGATGCTCTAGAATACGTCGAGAAGAATTTGAGCGTAACGAACGCCCCGCTGACTTCTTTATTTGACATTCACGTATTGCTGTTGCGGAGATCGCGACAATCCTGATAGTTATCAAGCTAAATCCGGTCGCACAACTGAGTATCTCCCAATGTCAGTGGGAAAAAGGCGGTAACCGTTTCAATATCCAGGCGTTGTATACTAGAGTGACTTGCGGTAGTTCTCGCGGAGAGTGATATGACTAAGAAATTAATTGCTTCTTCGACGGCTCTTTTAATACTGGTGATTTTGGGCTGTAGCACTGCGCCAGAGAGAGCAGAATCGAAGGCGGTATTAGAAGCCAAAGTCGAAGAATCTCTGGCTGAGTTTAAAGATAAGTATCCGTCGATAAAGAACTATTTCAACGACTCTTACGGATATGCGGTTCTTCCCAAAGTATTAAAGGGAGCTTTCTGGGTAGGGGGCGCAGGGGGTAAAGGCGCAGTTTATGAGAAAGGTCGACTTGTTGGCTATACAAGAATGACTCAAGCAACACTGGGTTTTTCTTTTGGCGGAGAATCCTTTCGCGAGGTCGTCTTCTTCTCGGACAAGGCAGCCTTAGATAAGTTTCGAACTGGGCCTTTCACGTTTAGTGGTCAGGTTACAGCATTGGTGATAGAGGCTGGTGCCACGGCTAAGGCCAACTACCGTGATGGTATGGCCGTATTTGTCATGACACGATCTGGTTTGATTGTCGATGCTTCAATAGGTGCACAAAAGTTCAAATACGTTCCTATATAACTAGACACGAACAGGATATGCCGCCATAACGGGAACAATGCCCCTGACGCTTTATGACATGCATAACGCTGTGGGGAAGCCTGCAAGCCCTTACTGCTGGCGAATACGGGAATCCCTACTGCTGTTGTCTGTCCCCTTCGAAAGTCGATTTCTGAGTTTCACGCAAATCGGTGATCGTTTTTCTGACACGCACAAGACAGTCCCCGTTTTGTCCGATGGCGGCAAAGAAATCGGCGGCAGCTGGGCGATTGCGGAGTACTTGTCCGAGAATTATGACCCGCACAAACGTTTGTTTGGCGGCATCGACGGACGTAGTCTGGCCGCGTTTGTGACCAACTGGGTAGACGCGACCTTGCTTGACACAGTGAACCGGATGATGGTGAAAGACGTTCACGACGCCTTCATGATTGAAGATCAACCCTATTTTCGGCGCCGCGAAGAAGAGCGCTTGGGCGCGACATTGGAAGCAATCCAGTCTTCCAGGGAATCAACCCGTCTCGCGTTTCAGGTCTCGTTACACCCTGCGCGACGTGCCATTAAAGAGCAACCCTTTATAGGTGGACAACATCCCACCTATGCCGATTTTGCGCTGCACAGTACCTTTCAGTGGACACGTACCACCACCAGCTTTGAGTTACTGCGGGCAGATGATCGACTCAATCAGTGGATTGAACGAATGGATGACTGGTTGGCATCAGTTTCAGTCCAGGATTAGCCTGCACATTGGACCGAGGCGGCCGACGGTTTGTTCTAGTAGACGCCTACTCTGTCCCCGTATGGTCGTTCGCCATCATCCGGGGTCCTGATGCAATATACAGGCTAGGCCAGAACCGATTTCCAATACTCTATAAGCTTGTCGGCGTTGATATGGTAGTCGTTAAATAACACTTCTCCGCTGGGATCAATAATGATGACCCACGGCGTTCCGCCAGTCCGATAACGGCGCATAGTATGGGGACGATGGTCCCCATTGGGATCCCCCGCATCGTGCCCCATTGTAATCGGCAGATCGTACTGCAATTGCAGCTTTCTCACTTTATCACCGGTATTGACACTAAAGCCCTCGAACACCGTTTGTATCCCGACTATTGCCACACGGTCGTCACCGTCGAATGCGTCGGCCACCTTCTTTAGGGCTGGGAATCCGTGGGCATGACAACCCGGGCACCAATCCTGGAAGCATTTGAGGTAAATCCACTTCCCCCGCGAATCCAATACACTGAAGTGCCCCGTTTCACCCTCTCTGTCGATCCAAAATTCAGCAGCAAGCTCAGGTGCAGTCTGACCCCTGATACCGAAACGTTCAGAATTCGCATGCGCAAGCAAATTAGGAACCACCGCACCAACAGCACCAAATGGAAATATCTGAAGAAATTGCCGTCTTGAAATCATTGCATATCAACCCGATCTTCCTGCCATATGACGGTTAAATCGACGTGTAAATTCCCAATAAAGGTTATCTATATAAAATCCAGTGTCGCTGGAGAGATCAACACACCGAACTGCTTACACCAGATGACAACGCTGTCGTAGTTTTTATGGTCCACCCCGGCAGGGATCGTGTACACCTGACTACCCTTAAAGGCGCGTAGTCGTCCCAAGTCGATAAACATCGTCTCAGCCACCTTCGTATCAGTCCCCACGTTTTTTTCGGGGACCAGATATACATGAAAAGCCGGACCCGGCCCTACGGTAAAATCTTCTCCAAGGTGCACAACATCTTCGTACACCGTAACCTGGCCCTCCCCGTAATGGATTGGATCATTTGGGTTGGCGTGAATGAATTGACCACGCGCTAGCACGGTCTTGTCGTCAATATTCTCAACGCGTTCTGTGGCTACAACATCGGCGAGAAAGATATAGGGATAAACGAATATACCCGCTGCGAATCCTCCAACGCTGCCCAATACACCGCCGATGAATAGCCAAATAATCGCCCTTTTCATTCAAAACTCCTTCTACATAAAATGGTTTACAAAAGATCTACCCTATAGGATCTTGACCGCCTTGTCTTGGTAAAGTTTGATTGAAGTTTGACTATGAACAACCCACCCCCCGCTACTGTCGGTATGACACTCGATCAAGTGGATACACCCGCTTTGCTGATCGACCTGGATGCGCTCGAACGCAACATGAAGCTTATGCAAGACCGAATGGACCGAGCGGGAGTGCGACTCAGGCCGCATGCCAAGACTCACAAATGTGCGCCTATCGCGCGCCAACAGATTGCTTTGGGTGCTGTGGGTATTTGCTGTCAAAAGGTAAGCGAAGCGGAGGCTCTGGCGCTGGCGGGGATAGCCGATATCATGATTACCAATCAGGTAGTTGGAACAAAAAAAGTCGAACGTTTAGTAGCACTTACTCGAAGAACTAAGCTCAGTGTTTGCGTTGACGATGCTGAAAATGTGTATGAGCTCGGTACTGCGGCGAAAAAACTCGATATTGAACTGGACGTTATGGTCGAGATCGATGTCGGTGCACAGCGATGTGGCGTCATGCCGGGCATGGATGCCGTCGATCTTGTCAGGCTCATTGCTAACGATGAACACCTGAACTTCATAGGTCTACAGGCTTACCAAGGTGCAGCCCAACACATTCGGAAGTTCAACGATCGAAGGGAAGCCATTGAGCGTGCCACCCAATTGACCCGAGATACGGTCAACACTCTTGCTAAACACGGATACACGTGTCGAGTGGTTGCCGGAGGTGGAACAGGGACACATTTATTTGAATCGACTAGCGGTGTTTACAACGAAGTCCAGGCGGGCTCCTATATTTTCATGGATGCTGACTATGGAAGGAATCTAAACCAAGCTGGTGAATATGACCGTGAATTTGAAAATAGTCTGTTTATCTTGACTTCGGTCATGAGTCGAACTCGACAAGCTCTCGCCGTGGTGGATGCTGGCTTGAAATCGATGAGCTTCGAGTCGGGTTTACCGGATGTCTACGCCCATCCAGGCTGTCGCTACGCCGCTGCGTCCGATGAACACGGTCGTCTGGAAGTGCGTATTGACTCGTCTATTCAACTTGGCGACAAACTAAAACTTATCCCCAGTCATTGTGACCCGACGGTGAATCTTCACGACTGGTTCGTTTGTATCCGGGGCGACCTGGTCGAGGCGGTATGGCCGGTAACAGCGCGCGGCGCCATATGGTAATTGCGGAGAGAAATCTCTTCCCCGCGCGTACGGGTCAAGCACCCGTGTCTTTTTCTGGGGTGGGTAAAATTCCATCGGCTCCAATTCGCATAACACTCTCGGTCATCCAGCAATCTGCACAGGGCTCGTCTCGCAGTTTGCGCAGGACAAATAAATACCCCACCTTTTTACCATCGATCGCGGTGAGTACTACTGGTAGCAAAGTATGAACTTCGCGCAATACAGAAGCACCAAACTCTGCATGTGTATGGTTAATCATAGGGGCATACAATGGATTTTTAACCATTGCAATGAACCGTGGCAGCGGCCCAGTAGTGCGCTTATTTGTAGGTGAGGCAAACCGGTAGGTGATCTCGATTCCCGCGTCAGTATGTGGTGAATCGTTGTTAGCCAGTGCTCCCAGCTGGATGCGTACGACATCGTCTGCGCTCAACCCAGGATTTGGGGTGAGGTCGGGAAATATTTCAGCGGCGGATCCTGTGAAGGACCACAGGATAATTAAGAGCGCTCCTGTAGGGATCGAAAACAGACATACGGCGTGACCATATATATAAGTCATAATCTCTTCCTGCGTTATAGCGCTTCCAAGAGAATCCATCATAACGGACAATTAGGATCACAACCAATCCACACTCGTGTTTTGGGAATACTGGAAGTAGGTTGGAGTAATAGCCGATGAAAGAACTAGATGTAGCCACTGCGGCGGATATCACCCCGATAATGACAAAAACGGATACCGAGGCCCAAATCGACATGGTTCGTCTCCGTACTTATCGGCTTCAGCGGCTTCGCAAGCAACTCGTAGATTTCGACGTAGCAGCGTGTGTGTTGTTTAGTCCTCTATCCATTCGCTATGCCTCAGGTGTGCGCAATTGCGCTTTGTTCCAAACCCACATTGTCAGTGGCTATTTGTTCGTACCTGCCGAAGGGCCAGTAATTCTTTTCGACGCAGCACCAGGCCAACGAACCGCACGTGGACTGGAAACCGTCGACGAATGTCGAGAGGCAATACCGCTGAACTATATGTACGCCGGTTCGCGCATGACCGAATGGGCACAACGCTGGGCGGCGGAGATGGCGGATCTCATCAGCCAGCACGGCGGGGGTAACCGACGGTTGGCGGTAGAGCGTGTGGGAACTCAAACTACACTCGCGTTAGCGGCGAATAGCGTCGAAGTGGTAGACGGTATGGATATCATCGAATCCGCCCGTAAAATTAAAGGCCCTGAGGAAATCATGTGCATTAATTACGCGATCGCCGTGGCCGAGGCAGGTATGTGGCGCATCCGTAGTGCACTGGAACCTGGAAAGACAGAACTGCAATTGTGGAGTTTGCTCTGGCAAACCAACATCGAGCATGGCGGCGATTGGTTAGAATGTCGCTTGTTCAGCTCGGGCGACCGCATCAATCCCTGGCAACAGGAAGCGAGTCATCGTCTTGTTCGGCCTAACGAGCTATTGGCGTTCGATACCGACATGATCGGCCCCTTTGGTTATGCGGCGGATGTATCACGAACGTTTTTTTCTGGCCCGGGTAGACCCAACGACTATCAGAAAGACCTGTACCGGCGCGCTTACGAAGAGGTTCATCAAAATTTGAACTTGATGCGACCAGGTATGAGTTTCAAAGAGATTACGGAGAAAGCCTATCGACAGCCAGAGCGATTCGTTCCTAACCGCTATCCAGTCCTCGCCCACGGTGTAGGTATGAGTGATGAATGGCCGGCTATTTTCTATCCTCAAGACTACCCCGACTATGGCTATGATGGCGAGCTTGAGCCGGGCATGGTGATGTCGGTCGAAAGCTACGTCGGTGAGGTCGGCGGTGCCGAAGGGGTAAAGCTTGAGCAGCAGATCGTGATCACCGAAGAAGGTCACAAACTTCTTTGCAAGTACCCGTTTGAGGATGAACTACTCGATTAGCTTGGACGAAATGACCACCGCAGGAAAGCAACCGATGACCAATCATAAGAAAGAAATACTCGATAGAGTGTACAGCGCGAAGACAAACATTGAACTCGAAGCCGGCTATAACGAATGGGCACGAAGCTACGATGATGATCTTCGCCGCTTTGGCTATCGACTCCCCACAATAGTTACCGGACTGTGTGGGAGGTATGTCAGCCGGGAGGCTGGCCTGCTTCTAGATGCAGGTTGCGGAACTGGCTTGATTGGTGACGCTCTTCGTTTACTCGGCTATGAGCATCTGGTCGGGATAGACATGTCGGCGGGAATGCTTAGTGTAGCTCGTGAAAAGGGTTCGTACTGTGAACTACATCAAATGATTCTCGGTAATCCGCTCGAGTTCGACGATAACAAATTTGCTGCCACATTTGCAGTAGGTGTAATCACTATTGGACATGCGCCGGCAGACGCATTTGATGAACTGATTCGAGTTACCCAATCCGGTGGCTATTTGATTTTTAGCATCCGGGTCGATCGTGAACCTGAATCCGGGTACTTGGCGAAACTTGATACACTCGAACAACAGCAACGATGGCGCCGTATCGAGATGACCGAGCCTTTTCAATCGTTACCTCTCGCGGAGCCCGAGGTGATACATCGTGTCTGCGTCTATCAGACCAGACAACTCAAGTGATTTGTAATTTAGTTGCAGTTAAACACCATATACATGAGAAAATATGGTGTTTGAACAAGACCTTGAAAAATGGAAGTAAAGCCCCCACTCGAGGGAAACTGCTCTACCATTAAACGCCTTGTATTCTGAGGGAATTGAAATGCGCATCTACCGATACCTCCCAATATTTATGCTGCTGGCGATCGCCGCCCCGACGTTGCATGCACAAGACGGTGGGGTCGATAGTCTGCGCCAAACTGGTAAGGCTTTTGCAGCAGTAGCTCGCGAGGTATCCCCTTCAGTTGTATTTATCCAAGTGGAAGTCAGCGCAATCGACCAGCCGCGTTCACCTTTTGGTGACGAGAGATGGCCCTTCGGTGATGACTTTTTCAGGCGCTTCTTCGAGGACCAGTTTCCAGGGCTGCCACGTCGTGAGGAGCCACAACCCAGGCGTCCTACATTAGGACAGGGGTCTGGTTTTGTGTTTGCTCCTGAAGACAAATTACAGACAGACAAGAGCTATATCTTGACCAATAACCATGTCGTGAGAAACGCGGAAAGAATTAAAGTGAAATTCCAGGATGGGCGCGAGTTCGATGCGACAGTCACTGGAACGGATCCACAGTCAGATGTCGCCGTGATCGAAGTACAGAACGGTGACCTACCTGCGCTTAAGCTGGCGGACTCCTCGAAGCTGGAAGTTGGTGAGTGGGTAGTTGCTATCGGCAACCCTTTTGGTTTAAGCCACACCCTTACAGTCGGGGTAGTCAGCGCCAAAGGTCGCACCAGCCTTGGGATCAACGACTATGAGGATTTTATCCAGACCGACGCTGCCATTAACCCCGGAAACTCGGGTGGCCCTCTGGTCAATCTTGATGGTGACGTCGTTGGGATAAACACAGCGATCTTCACCCGCAGCGGTGGCTATATGGGCGTAGGTTTCGCCATTCCCATCAATTTGGCCAAGGCTATCGCGACTCAGTTGATCTCGGAGGGGCAGGTGACGCGCGGTTTTCTTGGCATCGTCATTCAGGCCCTGACCCCCGATCTGGCAGAGTCATTCGATCTTGAACAGACTCAGGGCATTTTGATCGCGCAAGTCTCGGAAGACTCACCGGCCGAAAGAGCTGGGTTGCGCCAGGGCGACGTGATCGTGGCCTATCAGGGCAGACCGGTTAAAGATATAGGCCAATTTCGTAATCGTGTGTCGCTCACCCCGCCGGGCAGCTCGGAACAACTCACAATCATCCGCGATGGAAAGCGCCAGGATGTCACGGTAACCATAGGTGAACTTAGCAAGGACAGACTCACTGCGGAGGCCCCGGCACAAAGCACAGAAGAGATTGGCTTGACCGTGCAGACGTTGACACCAGAGTTGGCTGAGCAATTCAACACCAAGGCCGGAGAAGGTGTGGTGGTTACAGCGGTTCGACCGGGCTCCATTGCCGCCCAGGCGGGCATTGAACCCGGTGCGGTGATCATGCAAGTAAACCAGAAACCAATCCGAAACGCGGCGGAGTTCAAAGAAGCGGTCAGGCTAAGCCAAAGTACCCGACGCGTTTTGTTACTTATCCGTAAAGACAACCTCCAGCGTTTTATCGTTCTGAGCTGGTAATTGAGTGACAAGCTTGGATTTGAAAGTAAAAAAAAATGTTAAAACCCGAAACAGCTTACTGAAAAAGGGTCTTCAAACTTTCAACTTTCATACTTTTAACTAATTAGATTGCCACAGTTGCTGACGTGGCCTCAATGACAAGGCTTCGAATTAATCAGAGCTTCCTTAATTAGTCAGAACCCCGATAAGGACCAAGACAAAGAACACGATGATCAAGGCAATAAGAGCCTTGTTCTTCATCACCGACACACCAAGCTTCTGACTGAGGCCTTCGATTTCGGCCTTCTGCGCGGATAGTGCCCATACCGTAAGATCACCGCTGGATATCAGTGCTTCCAGTGTTTCCCCGGTTACCAACGGCAGATGTCGAATGCGTTCTTCAGTCACCTTCCGCATAGCCTCTTCAACCGTCATCGACGCTTCGACGCGTTGAGGATTCGGCGTCATTACGTCTGACACCTTTGTGGTCTTCGCATCCAGACCTTCTCCCACCACGCGAATCAACAGGTCGCGCTCGGAAAAAATCCCAGCCAGGCTGCCGTCGTCATTCAACACGACCAACGCCCCGATATTTCGGCTTTTCATTTTAGCGACTGCGTCAGAGACGAGGTCGTCTGGTCCAACAGACTGAACGCCTTCGTGTTTCGAATCGGCAATAGCCCGTAAAGTGCTTTGCATGCTCATTTGTAGTTCTCCTCGGAGATAGGTTTTAGGTTGAGCAATGAGTCCACTTAAGCTGCTCTATCGATCATTTCTTCGGGAATGACATCTTTGGCCATCCTTTTAGCGAAATAGTAGATTCGCTTGAGTTTTTCGATGAGATCAATCTCCAACGTATAGGCTTCCAGTCTCCCAGGTTCAGGTGCCACTAAACGTTCGGCTTGATGGGCTTGTGCATTTTCGGCTAGCCGGCTAACAGTATTCTTCTTGGCGATAACTTCCTGGGCTGCTTTCTGATCGTTCTGCATGACCGCTGACGTCGCCTGTTCAACGATTTTAGCCACCTGGCCATGAAATTCAGTGAGCAACGCTTGAGTTTGATCACTGACCGTAACACCTTGTTCGATACGTTTTTCACCCAACGCTACCAAGTCAGTTTCGATGATATCACCGATGTTCTCTAAATCATTCACGGCATCCATGAGTCGAACGAGTTGCTTGCTTTGATCTTCTGTAAGCTGCTTGCCGCTAATCTTTCCCAGATAGGTGACAATATGTCCATGCAAAATATCCACCTCGTCATCGAGTTTGGCAAGGCCAATCAAGCTGTCTCGGTCTCCGGTAAGAACAGCCGACATCATATTATCCATCATTACCTGTACGCGCTCTCCCATATGCCCTATCTCGAGACGGGTGCGCTCTAACGCCAGTGACGGGGTCTCAATGAGCTCTTCGTCAAGATATTTTGGCGCGATTATCACTTTCTCATCCAGGGGCTTATCGGGTACTAAGCTTTCAACCAATCGTGCGATGGGACCTGTAAACCAGATAAAGACAACTGTGTTCACAACGTTAAAAACCGTATGGGCATTCGCGATCTGGCGCGGCGCTTCAGCTGCGAGCTTTGCGGTTCCAGTCAATTCTTCGTGAACCGGCGACATGGCCGTCACGAAGGCGGCCAGTTGGTCGATCAGCCCAATCCATAGAATTACCCCCGCAACGTTGAACAAGACGTGAACAACAGCAGCACGAACTGCTTCTCTCGGCTTACCTATGGCAGCCAGCAACGCTGTGACACAGGTACCGATATTCGCACCGAAGGCCAAAGCGATACCGGCAGGGAGTGTGATGAACCCTTGCGTGGCCATGACGATCACAATACCTGTTGTCGCCGACGAGGATTGGATAAGCCCGGTAAAAGCGGCAGCTATGGCAATACCGATGAGCGGGTTTTCCATGGTAGCCATTAGATCTAAAAATGGCTGGTAGCTGCGAAGGGGTTTCATGGCATTTCCCATTACCGCCATGCCAAAGAAAACCAATCCCAGGCCCATGATCATACCGCCGTATTGTTTAATTTTTTCCTGCTTGGAAAAAAACAGCATGCTAAAGCCCACCGCTACCATCAGCAACGCGGCCTTGGTCACCTTAAAGGCGACGATCTGTGCAGTTATGGTAGTGCCGATGTTGGCGCCCATAATGACCCCGATGGATTGGGCCATGGACATCAGTCCTGCCGTGATAAATCCCACTACCAGTACAGTCGTCACCGACGACGATTGAATAACAGCGGTGACGAAAGCGCCTGTTATCGCACCCATAAAACGGTTGGTGGTCAGTTTGGCGAGGATCAGTTTCATGCGCTCACCGGCTACGGCTTTGAGGGCCTCTGCCATCTGATCCATGCCGAACAGGAATATTGCCAGCCCGCCGAACAGACTCATGACCATGGTCCCCCAGGCTATCTCCTGGCTGTCTTTTTCTGCAGCCAACACCACCCATGGCAGCAGGGCAAGGGCAGCGGCACTGACGAACAATATGGCTATTCTGGGATTCTTAACTTGCTGAAACATCTGCATAGCACGGCTCCTCGTTATTGGTCTTGTGCCTCTTGTGCCTTAACGATGGTCACGGGAACGGGACAGAGCCGTACAACCTGTTCCGCCTTAGATCCTAGGAGTATGTGCGACAACCCCGTACGGCCTTTGCTCCCCATTACCACCATGTGCGCTTGGACTTTTTCCACTGCTTCGAGGATTCTGGCAACCGGCAGTCCAACCAACAACTTGGTCTCGGCCCGTTTGAGACATGCTTTATCCGGGTGGTCCGTGATCATCCGTTTCATAAAATCGTCCATCATTTCAGACGCAACGTCTTCTATTTTCTTAAGGTCGTCTGTACTCTGCCTTCCGGCGTAGAATCCAGGTGCATCACCGGGATCATGTACGACGTGCAGAACGATAAGCGGACTCGGAATACATTCGGCCAATTCACTAGCGAATAGCAGGGCTGCCTCTGAATGCGCCGAAAAATCAACGGGGACGAGTATAGGTCGAGTTTGTGCCTTTTTTGCTGTTTTTGCCATTTTTCCCTCCACTGATCCGATACTAATAAATACTCACCGGATTCAGTTCAAAGGATAAATCCACTAACCTGCCTGTTCGTTGATATATATCAAGCTATTGAATACTCTAAGAAGACTATTATTTTAAAGCCATACTTGAGATATCGACCGATATCCCTTGTCTAGCTGAGCGAAACTCCGAAGACAGGCTATAGTATTAGTGAACCGGTTGCCGCCGATTATTGAGAAGAAAGAAACGCGGCGATACGAATAACTTTGGAGGAAGCGGACAAACCAGCGGCAATGAGAAACGACGATGGAACAACTGCTAAACGAATTAGCTCAGAACTGGGAGGCCCTGACATCCTATCTGGCATTTGACACGACGCGACTGTCTGAGCCAGGGATGGTCGCGCGATTGGTCCTGCAGTTGCTATTACTCATCGCGTCCGCTTTTTTCTCGGGTTCCGAAACGGCCTTGTTTTCGCTATCACGGTTCGATCTGCAACAGCTACGCAAAATACGTAACCCTTATTCCGAAACACTTCATGCCCTGCTTGACCAGCCACGACGTCTGATCATCTCGATATTGAGTGGTAACGAGCTGGTGAATATCGCCGCAACGGCGAATATGACGTTTATCTTGGTCAGCTTGTACGGTCCGGATCGCGGCGGCTGGATCAATCTAATTGTGATGGTTCCGTTACTGCTGTTGTTTGGGGAAGTCACACCGAAAACCATAGCTGTATTCAATCCGGTTCGTTTCAGCACCCGTATAGCAAGGCCAATGGACGTCTGGGTAACTCTGGTCACACCTTTACGCCTGCTGATTCGTGGTATTGCGGATCGTGTCACCAGACTGATCGTGGGTGAGACCACTGACGCGGAGAATATTTTACGTAAAGACGAGTTCCTCACCCTGGTCGAGGAGGTCACGCGGGAAGGCGAGTTGAGCGCAACTGAGCGAGCGCTCATTTATAACTTGCTGGAGGCAGGAGATACAGAGATCGTAGAAATCATGACACCCCGTACCCGGGTGAAATTCCTTCAAGCCGATATGTCTTTACCTGAGATGATTAGTCAATTTCAGGTTTATCAGCATCCAAGGGTCCCTGTTTACCGGGGCCATAGGGATAACCTCATCGGATTTGTGCATGCAGAAGATGTCTTGCGACTGGTGCTCGACCAGGTAGATCTGGAGTCCCTTACCCCTAAGGACATCATGCATCCCCCTGTGGTCGTTCCGTTGACTAAAAAAGTTGACGAAATGTTCGATTTCTTCGCGACCAACGCTGCCCGGGCGGCCGCCTGTCTTAATGAATTCGGCGGCGTTGAGGGCTTCATCACCATGAAGGACGTGATTAACTTCATCTTCGGAGAGGTCAGCGGCAGGGCCGTGGGAGAAGAGCTTTATCAAGAGCGGGATGAAAATACTTATATTGTCCCGGGCGATATGAAACTGAACTATTTTGACGATCTGACTAACTTCGGTATCGAGGACCCACGAATGACCACCATAGGGGGCGTCGCGTTCCGGCATCTGGACCGGCTGCCAAAGGTGGGGGATAAGGTCACAGTGGAGGGCATCAACATCAAGATTTTGGAAATGGATGCTCACCGAATAGCCAAAGTCCAGGTATCACCGGCCTTCGCAGCGACTGAAGAGGATGAAGACGCGACTACATCGACCCCGGTGAAACCGGAAGCGGCGGTGGAGCATGATCAACTCCCGTCGTCTACTGAATCCCCCCTGCAGGGGGAACCGGTTCAAGCAGCGGTGGAAGAGAGCCCGGTCGAGGAGGCGCACACCGGCAAGGACAAACCTGCGAAGTCCAAATCCACCGGCGATACTAATGATCTGAAGAAAAAGACCGTAGCCTAGGGTGAATCTATGGAAATCTTACTAATTACTTTGTTGATGCTGTTACTGCTGCTGATCAAAGGATTCTTCTCCGGATCCGAGATCGCGGTGGTGAATTCCGACAAAATAAAACTACATGCCATGGCAAATCAGGGCCACAAAGGTGCCAAAGCGGTGCTCAAACAGCTTCGAACCCCAGACATATTGTTAGGAACCACACTCGTGGGTACAAACATTGCTACGGTTGCACTTACGACGTTGGGCACACTTGTCATGATCCATCTATTCAGTGACATGGGGGACCTGATTGCGTTTTTGGTTTATACCCCCTTATTCCTGATATTTGGCGAGATAGTTCCGAAGAGCATATACCAACAGAAATCCGACACCATTGCACCAGTGGCTATCTATCCATTGCGGGTGTTTTCTTTTCTGTTTTATCCCATCATCTTTATTTTTTCGCGGCTTGCCCGGCTGACCGCACGGTTGTTCGGGGCGGGTAAAACCGAGCAGCATGTGTTCATGACCCGCGAGCAAATGCGTGCGGTAGTCGAGATGGCTGAGCGGGCATCGAATGTCAGTGCGTTTGACCAGGGTCGGATCAGGCAAGTAATCCGCTTTTCGGAAACTTCGGCAGGGGAAGTCATGGTTCCGGTCGCAGAAATGACTGCTATCAACCTAAACAAAAGTACTGGCCGGGCTGTTGCCATGGTGCGCAAGCGAGGCTATAACCGTCTGCCTGTATATACAGGAAATATCAGCAATATCCGTGGGATAGTAACGCTGACTACCTGGGATTTAATGAACCCGGAATTATCCGACCGGCCTTTGGCCGAATTAATCCAACCGGCGTTATACGTATCACCCTATCAAACTATTGACGAATTGCTGCCGATTCTGCAAAAGCGCAGTGACCACATGGCGATCGTTGTCGATGAATTTGGCTCTGCCGTCGGCATGATTACCATGGAAGACATTCTGGAAGAAGTCGTCGGAGAAATAGATGTCGGCTACGATTTTGATGAATATTTACCTCGACGCAAGCGCATCTTTGAAATGTTGGAGGAAGACGTTTACTTAATGGATTCACGCTTGCCCATCTGGGAAGCAAACGACATCCTCGGCATCAGACTGCCGGCCAAAGAATTTCACACTCTCGGCGGTCTAGTCATGGCACGTCTGCGCCGCATACCCGAAAAAGGCGAGAGTATCGTTGAATCGGGGTATCGCTTTACAGTTGAGGAAGCCTCTGAACGTGTAATCAGTAAGTTGCGTGTAGAATCCGTATGAGTCGATCACTGTGGACCCGGCGTCATGGTAATCGTCCCTGGTGTTAACCTCATGACCATTGCGGTCGTTTTGTTCTCTCGCAAAGCCTGCCAAAAAATCAGTTAAAAGTTTAAAGTTGGAAGTAAAAAGGGAAATATTCAGAAGCAGCCTATTGGGAATCAGTTCTTGAAACTTTTCACTTTCACACTTTTAACTTACTGGATTGCTGCGGCCCCCCGGATCGAGTCCGGGGGATACGGCTTCGCAATGACATCTTAAAAAGATTACATTCTTAGCTATATCCGTGTACCACTCCCGCGAGCTTGGCGTCTTGGCAAGAGTTTATTGACACAAGAGGGAGGTAGAAGCGGCGTCCTCGCCGCGATACATCAGAGATTTATTGAGTTAACGCACGATGGCTGATTTTTTCCACCAGGGATGTTTTGCATTAACGAACTCATTCCAGCGATCGTCAAAGGTATTAAGGAGTTCGTAGTATTCACGGGTTCGCCATCCTACGACACCGCCCGCATATTCTGTTGCTTTACGGTCGGAACCGTTAGTGAACAAACCCTCTAAGAGACTGGGCATCACCCTCACGTCGTTCATAACACCAAGCAGGTCCTGCAGACCGCGCATGTGTGCAATGAATTCCACCATCCCGTTGAATACAGGACTAAAAAATTCTGCGGCGTACCGTAGTTTCTTACATTCGATTCTGAGCTGATGCATTTCGTCTTGAGAACCAACGTCTATCTGGCTACCACGAGCCAACACCCTTCGTTCCAACTTGTCCAAAACGCTGCGAGAGAAAGGAACTATATTGGAGTGCAAACGTTTTTGTCTCTTACGCCCAATGTCTTCATGCAACCAGTTTTGGTCTTCCAGCCACTTGCCGAAATCCTTTTTAAATACAGCGTAGCGCTCACTGTCCAACATCGATCTCACTTTGTCATATGCCGTGGCCCGACGCGCTTGGATTAGAGCCAGCAACTCCTCTTCTCCCTCTAATTGCAGTTTACCGGCGACTGTGCCAAGTGCCTCATCGATGAATACATCCAGATCTCGTGCGTCGCCGAGCTGGCCTGCCAGCCAACGCATCTCCTGGGACCAAGGGCGCGTGAGTTCCTGAGGCACGGCTGTGCGAAAAGTGACCAGAGCAGAACGCATGCGGCGGAATGCAACTCGCATCTGGTGAACACCTTCGGTGTCCTCCCACGATCTAGCCGTTCTCTCCCAGCCCTGCAGATAGTCAAAGTTGTGCTGCAACACCGTCACAAAGGCCTCACTCGTGCTTTGGCGTGAGTGTACAGGCGCCGGCTTCTTGTGCTTTTTCATTGACGTTGTGTTACCGTTTTTAGGTAAACTATGGTCCATAACTGCTTAGGTTTTGTACCGCTCTTTGGTTCAAAATCTCTAATAATTATTGAATACAAAGTAGAATCTAGCTATAAAAACTAGTGTTAGTCTACTGAATTAACACCGATTCTTGATTTAGGACAGATAAAAACGGAATTACGTCCCCCTCTTTTAGGAAAAACATGATATAGGTTGTAGACAACTGGAACAAAGGTGCGCGGAGAATTCTTTGCTTACTGATTCCAGAACTGCAGAGCACGGCAAATACCAGAGGTGATTGTGATGTCGCAGGAAACGAGTATTGATGAAGCGGTCCCCGAGTCGGTACGGGAACAGGTCGCTAAGGCAAAACAAAGCGAAATCCTGGGCTGGGAGTACCCGTATAAAAAGAAGATGAAAAGAGAGGAATATGAGGCAGCCAAGCTCGAATTGCAGATCGAGCTACTTAAGATGGAGACTTGGGTTAAGAAAGAAGGGGAAAAGATAGTCATTCTGTTCGAGGGTCGGGATGCCGGCGGCAAGGGCGGTACGATAAAAAGATTCATGGAACATATGAATCCAAGGGGGGCGAGGGTCGTGGCCCTTGACAAACCGAATGACCAGGAGCGTGGGCAATGGTATTTCCAGCGCTACGTCGAGCACTTGCCCACCAAAGGGGAAATCGTGTTTTTCGATCGATCGTGGTACAACCGCGCCGTCGTGGAACCGGTGATGGGATTTTGTACGGATGAGGAAAACGAACTGTTCCTAAAGCAAACGCCGCCGTTTGAGCACATGTTGATCGAGAGTGGCATCCGGCTCTATAAATTCTGGTTTTCGGTGAGCCGGCCGGAACAATACAGGCGATTCAAGTCACGAGAAACTGATCGTTTGAAGCAGTGGAAATTAAGTCCGGTTGATGAACAGTCTTTAAGTCGATGGAACGCGTACACCAAGGCCATAGACAAGATGTTTGAGTATACAGACACCGATGAAGCACCTTGGATCGTCGTACGATCGGACGACAAAAAACGCGCGCGATTGAATTGCATGCGCCACGTGCTGTATACACTGCCTTACTCCAAGAAGGACGAAAAACTCGTAACCGCGCCGGATCCTGGCATCCTGGGACCGGCAAAAAAAATGTACAAGTCCTTTGTCGAAAAGCATCCAGAGTTGAAGGAAGCTGGTTAAAGCAGCTTATTGAAAACGGCCCTGTAAACTTTCAACTTCCGTTTTTTATACTGACTGGATTCCCGCTAACGACATGCGGGAATGACAACGGGTTGATTGCTACTGCCGCTTACGCGATTTCGTAACGACTCGCGCAGGTATGGGCACCTCTTCACTAATCGATCGGCGCGGGGGTCGCTTTCTACATTTAGAAATCGCCATTCCGGCCGCTCGGGCGAAGCGAGTAGAGCCGGAATCCAAGTGCAATTCAACTGGATTCACGATAAAGACATGCAGGAATGACGAAGGAATGGTTGCCGCTCTGTTTTTTATTAGCTGTGAACATTCGCCTTGACTACGTACCTTGATTTTGTTCCCACTTATTCTTTTATCACAGCCCCTGACGCGACTTCCGCTACAGGCTCGACCAGACGCCTGTGGGGAAATATGCAAGTGAAAGCACTGCCTTTTCCGATTTCACTTGAGATCTGCAAATCGCCTTCGTGTCGTGTCAGCACGTGCTTGACAATCGCCAGCCCCAAACCTGTTCCACCAGACTCGCGGGATCGGCCTGGATCGATCCGGTAGAACCGCTCTGTAAGTCGAGGTATGTGGCGAGCAGGGATCCCCTCACCGTTGTCTCTGACTTCCAATTGCGCACCATCTTGGTGAGGGACCCAGCTTACGTCGATGTGGGTGCGAGGCGGTGTATGCCGAACGGCATTGAAAACCAGATTGGAAAAAGCATCGCGTAGTTCAGCTAGATTCCCATATAGATTTCGTTCCTCTTCGATGGAAACATTGATCTCATGTCCCATATCACCACTTAGAGCCGTTGCCTCCTTTACAATAGAGTTCAACAATGCCGGTATGGCCACGACTGTCTCCGCAGCAGGTTTGTCATCGTACTCCAGATGAGAAAGTGTCAACATATCGGTTATGGTCTGCTCCATCCGTTCGGTCTGCTCCAGCATTAATTCAACAGACTGCGTTTGTTGCAGCGATTTTGACTCCGGTGTATTCCACACCTCGAGAAATCCTCGAATGACTGTTAAAGGTGTGCGCAGTTCGTGCGAGGCGTTGGCGACAAAATCCCGTCTCATCCTGTCGACGTAGTACGGTCGAGTAATGTCCTGGGCAATCAATAAGCGTTGGCTTTTTTTACCGAATGACGTGACGTAAACCGACAATATTTTGGTTTGATCCACCGGTGAAGGGAATTCCAGAGCCTGGCCTTGCTCTTCTTTATTCAGATACTCCTCAAACACCGGATCTCTTACCGCTTGAACAAGGTTTAGACCGGCTGCCTGGGGCCAGGATACTCCCAGTAATTCAGCCGCAGCCGGGTTGCACCATTCTATGTCGTTGGCTTGTCCTAAGATGACGGCGGCATCGGGGAATGCGGCGGCCGATTCCGTGAAACGCTTGAAAAACCGCGATAACCGACGCTTACGTTTACGACTGCGCTTTTTGAGCGTATAGGCGTTTTTATAGATTATTGCCCAGAATCCCGGTGGGAAATGAGCGTCGAGTTGTTTCCCGGTTTGAATCAAATAGGCAAGACGGACCAGGTGAAACAAATGCCATCCCGCATAAATTAGTATCCCGACCAATAGAAACAGCAGGGGGGTATCCCAAAACACGGCGCCCACTACACTCAGCCCCACAACGCAGCCTAGGCAGATAAGCTCAAATTTAAGTGGGCCAGTCAAGTCGGTCATGGCAACTAAACACACTACCCACTTTGACAGCGGGTAGCAATTGTAGGATCTATCCGCGGGTTGACAGCCTGTAGCCGGCGCCGCGGACGGTCTGGATCATACTGTCGTGACCGGAAGGCTCAAGAGCCTTGCGCAATCGACGAATATGTACGTCCACTGTTCGATCTTCTACGTAGATATTATTGCCCCAGACCTGCTGGATCAATTGGGCTCGGCTGAATACGCGCTCCGGGTGGGTCATGAAATAATACAGCAGCTGAAACTCAGTGGGCCCCATAGTCACCACCTTTTGCAGCACGGTAACCCGGTGACTGTCGGGGTCAAGTCGCAGCCCCGCTACTTCAACCGGCTCGATGGGAATAGTCGGTGCGGCCCGCCTCAGCACAGCTTTCACCCGTGCGACCAGCTCCTTTGGTGAGAACGGCTTGGTAATGTAGTCATCTGCCCCTGCACCGAGCCCTTCTACTTTATCGCCTTCTTCCGCTCGTGCGGTAAGCATAATAATAGGCAGATGTCTGGCAAGTGGATCTGCCTTAAGTTCACGGGCGAGGTCCATCCCCGACAACCCGGGAAGCATCCAGTCAAGCAGGATGAGATCGGGCTTCGAGTTTTTGATCTGGATACGGGCCTGTTCGGCACTTTCGGCCCCGATGGACTCGAAGCCATTACTGGACAGCGCCAAGCTGATCATCTCCCGAATCGCGGGTTCATCTTCTACTACAAGTACTTTTGCAGTCTTAGTCCGCATGTTGCCTGAAAATATCTGGGGAAGAGCTGAGATTTGGTGGCCCTGTAGCGAACACCATCGTCTTGCGTAGGTGAAGCAAAGACAGGCCCGAAATGGGACTCATACCCTGGCGTTAGCCGTATCGTCCCTCAATATAGTCGGCAGTTTCCTTTTTTTCTGGAGTGACGAATACGTCTTCCGTTGCACCATGTTCGACCACCTTCCCCATCAGCATGAAGATACATTCCTCACTGGCCCGTCTGGCCTGTGCCATGTTGTGTGTAACGATTAGGATAGTGTATTGGCCGCGCAGTTCCCAGATCAACTCCTCGACCGCTTCTGTGCCTTTGGGATCGAGTGCGGAACAGGGCTCATCCATGAGTAACAAAGTAGGTTTCACCGGCAATAGTCTTGCGATGCACAACTTTTGCTGCTCTTCCAATGACAGATTGGTTGCTTTCTGGTGCAATCGATCCTTGACCTTATCCCACAACAGTACTTGACGAAGTGCGGTCTCAACAATTTCATCCTTTTCACTACTAGAGGCACGCTCTTTCCTCATATGAATATTGTACCCAAACAGGACATTGTCACGGATGGAAAGCGGTAACGGATTTGGTCGCTGAAAAACCATTCCTATTTGCTTGCGAACCTGGATTAATTCGACATCCGAATCGTAAATATTCTTGCCCAATACATTGATGCCCCCGGTAATACGGACATAACCCAGCCGTTCATTGATTCGGTTGACACTGCGCAGGAATGTCGTTTTGCCACAGCCCGAGGGCCCAATGAGAGAAGTAATGATGCCACCTTTGATGTCCAGATCGACATCGAACAAAGCCTGGAAAGTCCCATACCACAGGTTCAACTTGTCAGTATGGATTGCGAAGTCGGTGGCAGCGATATCGTTCATGGTTTATCTATTCTATTCAGTCAATTGTTATCTTCAGTCTGGCTGGGTCGATGGCGCGTTAACCAAAGCGTCCCTCTACATAGTCTCTTGTCCGTTGATCTTTCACCGTGCCCGTGAATAGTTCTTCTGTGATTCCAACCTCGACACATTTTCCTTCCAAAAAGAATGCGGTACGGTCGGCCAGGCGCCGCGCCTGCTGAACTAGATTGGTCACCAATATAATGGTCACTTCTTTTTTCAACTCCTTGAGGACGTCCTCAATACGCATGGTTGTGACCGGATCGACGGCGATAGAAAACTCGTCTAGCATCAACAGCTCCGGGTCCTGTGACAAGGCGCGGGCAATGGTTAACCGTTGTTGTTGACCACCGGAAAGGAGACTACCGAGTGAATCTAGACGATCCTTTACTTCATCCCATAGAGCGGCTCGAGTCAAACATCTTTCGACGATGACATCTAGTTTCTCCTTGCTCTTGATGCCCGACAAACGCGGTGCGAGGGCAACGTTATCGTACACGGACAGGGGCAGTCCCACCGGAAGTGGGAATACCACTCCGATACGGTTTCGTAGTGCATAAACATTACGCAGGGATTTATTGTCCCGGCCATTGAACAAGATCTGGCCATCTACATGCATCGAGGATGTGAACATGTCCATGCGGTTCACAGCTTTGATAAAGGAGGTCTTGCCGGCATTAGCCGGACCGATGATTCCGAATATCTCATGCTCGTAGATGGAAAAATTGACATCGCTTAAGATGGTTTGGGCGCCGTAGCTGATGGCTAGATCCGCTATTTCTAACTTGACCCGTGCATCGGGTCGCAATGTATGGATATTTTGCGCAGCAGTTACCACTTTTTCCGACCCCTCAACCACATGCGAAAAGCGATTGACAAGCTGTTCATGAGCAGCACAATCGCGATCAATACTAGAGCAACACCATAAGGAAGCTCCTCTGGTACTCCTGGCACTTGTGTGGCAACCACATAGAGGTGCAGGGACAGTGCCATGGTCTGATCGAATACACTTTCTGGAAGAAACGGTAAGAAGAACGCAGCACCGGTGAACATTATAGGGGCGGTCTCACCTGTTGTACGGGACACTTCCAGGATTACACCAGTAAGAATGCCGCTTACCGCATTGGGCAAGACGACGCGACGTATGGTCTGCCAGCGTGTAGCACCCATGTTCCAGCATGCCTCGCGAAAAGCGTGTGGCACTGCCTGTAGGGACTCCCGCGTGGCAACAATTACTACGGGCAGGGTCATGATGGCCAGTGTTAAGCTGGCGGCGAGTATGCTGGTGCCGAACCCAAAGAACAGAACAAACGCCCCTACCCCAAACAGTGCGTGCACTATGGAAGGTACGCCGGCCAGATTGATAATGGCGAGGTTGATGGCCCGTGTAAACCAGTTGTCTCCGGCGTACTCACTTAAATACACCGCGGCGGCCACACCCAACGGTACTGAGATAAGCAGCGCTACCCCGACCAGCCAGATAGTGCCGTAGAGGGCGGGGAATATACCACCGGCGGTCATCCCGTTGGTCGGTTCCGAAAACAAGAATTCGGCTGATATGACAGAACCGCCCTTGTATATCAGGGTACCCAAAATGAGCAGCACCGGTAGGATCAGCAGGCCGGTCATGAGCATAAACAAAATACCGCATAACCCCTGCACCTTTCTGTCTTGTTGATTCAGTTCGGTTGCTACGAACATATCACCTCACCCCTTACGTACACCTCGGACAATCAAGTCCGCAGTCAAATTGATAATAAATGTAATCACGAAAAGGAAAATACCTATGGTGAACAACGCCATGTAGTGGTTGGAACCGACCGCCGTCTCACCTAACTCCGCCGCAATAGTTGCCGTTAGAGCACGCACCGAGTCAAACACACTGCTGGGCAAGTTGATCGAGTGCCCGGTGGCCATGAGCACTGCCATTGTCTCGCCAAAGCCCCGTCCTACTCCGAGTAGAACAGCCCCCAACAGACCATTTTTAGCTGCGGGCAGAACTGCTCTAATCGTTACCTGCCAGCGTGTCGCTCCCATGGCCTCGGCCGCCTCCCGATAACGGTCGGGGACCGCATTGAGTGCGTCTTCCGCAATCGAGGTCATGATCGGTGCCGCCATTAGACCCAATATCACACCCGCATTCAGGACATTCAAACCGACTGGTACGTCGAAGACCTGAATAATGAGTGGGTTCATGATGGTGAGGCCGATGAAACCCCACACAACGGATGGGATTGCTGCTAACAGCTCGACCAATACCTTCAAAAATTCACGTGTTTTACCGGTGGCAAACTCCGCAATATAGATAGCCGCGCCGAGGGAAAAGGGAATCGCCACCACCATTGCCAGCCCTGTGACACTGGCGGTTCCTACGACCAGCGCAAGTATCCCGTAGGTAGGATTGTGTTCGGATGTCGGCCGCCAACGTGGCGAAGTAAAAAACTCAACGATGTCCAAATCAGCGAACAGGAATCCGGCGCCTTCCTTGGTAATGAACACGAAGATCCCGATAATAAAAACTATCGCAGATATGCCCCCGAGAAAGACCAGGATTTGTACAGCCTTATCAATGAACCAGTCTGAGTTACGGTTATCGAAATCCGCCTCTTGAGGCGCTACTGCCTGAGGACGCTCGACCGCAGCCACGATGGGATTCTCTGCCATCACGAAGCCTCTTTACCGGTTATGGTTTCGATGAGATCCCGGACGTGCACGACAATTTCTCGATACAACTCTTCCAGTCGAGCATTGACCTCCCCTCCTTCCAGACCCGCCGGCGTCGGTCCTACATCCCATTCGAGCGCCGAGGTGTGGAAGGGCAGAGATGGAATATATGACTTTACCGGACCCTGTAAGCTGATCACCACAAAATACTTGCCGATATTGTGTGGATCGGTATCAAGTTTCCGTGGCTTAACTGAATCTACGCCAACGCCATGTTGCTCCATAAATCGGACCACGGCCGAATCAAGTTCCGCGTTGGGATTACGGCTGGCACTGCTATAACTGGCGCTGTCCGGGAACATCTTGCGCGCAACCGCCTCCGCCATGGGAGCCAGACAGCTGTTGTCTTCATCGATGAATAAAAGTTCGTGCTTTTTGTCTTGTTTATACTCACCACTGATCGCAAACAATGTTTCTTCGCAAATATTCTTGGCCTGATCCGAGACCCTTTTCACCATGTTAAAAACCACGAACACAGCCAGCAAATCCGAAATACCCTGCCGATCCCCTTCGGCGGTCAGGTCGGAATAAACGACGTCCAAAGTCTGCTCGACATTGGCCGCCATGTTCATCGTGGCTCTCGCCGCTTCTTCATTATTGTCGTTGAATGCAGCGATGGCCTGGCTCAACATTTGCATGGTATCGTTGGAGATCAATTCCAGCTCGCGGGCCAATACACCTTGCGGGGGTTTGGACATTTGGATAGCTTCCCGGCTTATGGTCACCGCATAGTCTCCGAGTCGCTCAAACTGGATGTTTGCCCTGACGATGGCCTCGATCAATCTGAGTGGGCCGGCACTGGGTAGATGGAGAGCTATGAACCGGTAGCAGTGCTTGTTGAGCTCACGATGAGCCCGGTTGATGCGACCGTCTTCCAAAATGGTGGTATAAGCCAGCTTCTCGTTCCCTGTCTGCACCGCCTGGAGCGAGTTGGCAACGGCGCGCTCCGCGTCCTGAGCCAGAGCAGCTACCCGCTCACGAATATTGTCAAGGTCTTTCTGTAAGCGTTCTTCGTAGTGCGCCATTGTTTACCACTCGCTCTAGGTTGTGAAGTTTGAATCGAACGAAATTAATTAATTACACGCGACATCCCGTATCGGTGCATATCCCTTCTTCTGGATGATGCATTGACCGGTGTCACTCAGGATCCAGTCGAGATAAGCCTTAACTGCACCTTCAGGTTCACCGTTTGTGTACATCAGGAGCGGTCGGGCAATCGGATAGCTGCCGTCGCTGGCACTCTGCACGCTCGGTGCCACACACGAATCCCCGGCAGTTTTGGAAACGCATGGCATTTTGATATGGTCTGTAGCGTAAGCAAGACCACTGTAGCCAATTGCACAGGGTGTCTTTTCGACTAGATCGACCACATCCTTGGAACCGTGCATATCTCGTGTCCCAAGTTTATAGTCGCGCGCTTTACCCAGTACCGCTTTCCGGAAATAAGCATAGGTTCCGGAGTTGTTCTGCCGGCTTACCAAGACCATAGTGTTATCCTTGCATCCCGGTACTTCTATGCCGAGGTCACCCCAATTCTCGGTTGCCCCATCCTCGCCGTAGATCTCGGCAAGTTGTTCGATGGTCACCTCGTCGAGCGGGTTGTCCTGATGGATAAATACCGCAAGCGCGTCGTAACCGACGACATGCTCTATTGGATTTTGGCCGCGTTCCTTGGCAAGGTTAATCTCTTTTTCCTTCATTTTTCGGCTGGCATTGGCAATATCCACGGTGCCATTAATCATGGCGGCGATACCTGTACCGGAACCACCCCCCGTGACGGCTACCGCCACATCTGCATCAACCTTTCGGTATTCCTCTGCCCAGGCCTGGGCCACGTTAACCAGGGTGTCAGAACCCTTGTTTTGAATGACGGTACGCGCCTCCGCGACAGTCCCTAATCCGGTAACAATAGCGGCAAGCGCGACAAAAGACAGTTTTCTTAAGCACATGGTGTAAAACCCCTACGCATCTAAAATGTGTGAATTTGTTTACAACAAACAATCGCCAAAGCCGACCTGAATTGTTGAATTCCATAGCTTTAGCGCGTTGATATAAAAATATGACGGTACTGTTAACCTTTTGTTAAATCTTTATGAACTTTTTATTACAGTCCTATACCCGGGGTGTAGGCTTGGTGTGTTGGCGGAAGGAGCGGCGCCCTCACTGCGATAACCGGTGTGAGGGTGAAATGGTGATTGGTAACGCTAGAACGGTGTCACCCTTTAGTGAAGGTGTGTTAGCGCCTGGCTAGGAATCGAGCATCGGAGGGCCGATACTCGTGTAAACGATCCATCCCATCTATGAGGGTGAGGAGAAAAGCGTTCGCAGAAATACGACCCAGACCTCCATTAACGCATGCCAGTTCTCCAAATGACTGGCATGCGTCCTTACGCCCATTGGGCGCATAGATTAGCGATGGAACAGGGTCTCCACAATGCCTGCCAAGGGTGGAATCTGTAGAATGGTCGGCAGATATCCCCACCACCAGTCCCGTATTCAGCAGCGGTTCGATGGCTGAGTCGATCCGCTCT
>JASJAT010000042.1 GCA_030066885.1 Arenicellales bacterium
CTGGGGTGAAGTTGCACGCCGGTTAGCGCACGAGATCAAGAACCCGCTTACCCCGATTCAGCTATCGACTGAACGAATCAGACGTAAGTACTTAGATCTCTTAGAAGAAAAAGATCGTGCTACGCTTGACCGGGCCACTAGAACAATTGTGCAACAAGTGGAATCAATGGAAGAGATGGTCAACGCGTTCTCAAATTATGCACAACCCGTGAGGATGGAAATAAAAGAAATCGACTTCAATCAGCTCGTCTCCGATGTGTCGGAACTGCACAAGCACGACGATCCTGCGATCGACTTCCAATTTGATCTAGCAGCCGATCTACCACTGATATCGGCTGACGCTGGACGGCTACGACAAGTTTTAAACAATCTATTGATTAACGCACAAGATGCGTTAGCGGGTACGGAGAATCCAACCATCGTATTGTCGACCCGGCAGGTGCAAACGGACAGCAACAACGACATAGAGCTGGTAGTTAAAGACAACGGACCGGGTATTCCTGAGGACATGATCAGAAAACTTTTCGAACCCTACGTCACGACCAAAGAGAAAGGCACGGGACTTGGTTTGGCTATTGTCAAAAGGATTGTAGAAGAACACGGTGGTGCCGTATGGGCAGAGAGTGACGGAAAACAGGGGACAAAAACGACGGTTCGTCTGCCCGTGATCAGTCAGCGTGTGGAAAACACGACGGACATTAATATCAGGCTGGCCAAGGTCCGGGCCGCTGGAGATCCGGGATGAACGGCGAAACGATCCTGGTAGTGGATGATGAACCCGATATAAGACAAGTCGTAAAAGATGTACTGGAAGATGAAGGTTATGCTGTATTTACGGCACAAGGTGCAGACGAAGCAAGAAGTCTAAGGCTGGATAATAAGTTAGATCTGATTTTGCTTGACATTTGGATGCCTGGAACCGACGGCATCTCGTTGTTGAAAGAATGGACCGAAGAAGGAAGTGTGCACACCCCAGTGGTCATGATTTCGGGGCACGGTAACGTGGAAACGGCGGTCGAAGCGATTCGGTACGGAGCTTATGACTTTTTAGAAAAGCCGCTATCTACGGCAAAGTTGCTAGTTACGGTAAAACGTGCCCTGCAGAGCGAAAAATTACGTCAAGAGAACGTAACACTACGCAGCCGTTTAGAGCTGACTTCCGATCTAGTCGGCAAGAGTCAGTCAATTCGAGAGTTAAAAGAACTTCTTGCGCGAACTGCGGCTACTGACAGCTGGGTGCTAATCACAGGTGAACCGGGTAGCGGAAAAAGCGTCGCCGCTCGTTTATTACACAGTTTAAGTCAACGTAAAGAGAATCAACTGGTCGAGCTCAGCGTGGCCGCGATTCCGAGTGAAAACCTTGCTGTTCAGTTATTCGGCAGTGAGCTTGACGGGCAGGTGCGAGCGGGAAGGTTTGAAGAAGCGCAAGGTGGCACTTTGGTATTGGATCAAATAAGCGATGCGAACCTGGAAGTTCAAGCCAAATTGCTCAGTGCCCTCGAGGAAGGCACGTTCCTCAGGGTGGGCGGACAGCGCTATCTGGATATGAATGTACGCATCATTGCAACCACAAATAGAGACCTACGAGCTTTGGTAGGTGAGGGTGAATTTAGAGAAGACTTATATTACAGGCTAAATGTAATACCAATACACATTCCTCCACTGCGTGACCATGTGGAGGACATACCTGAACTTACCGAATTCTTTCTGAATTGGATGGTTGAGAAAGAACAGCTTCCATACCGGAGGTTCTCTACGGGCGCCTTAAATGCTTTGCGCTACTATCATTGGCCTGGAAACGTTCGCGAACTGAGGAATCTCATACAGCGCCTGCTCATATTGAACAAGGACGCAGATGTGAGTGCCGAAGAAGTCGAAAGTGCTCTCCAAGTGGGCAAGTCCAAAGTTGCTGCGACGTGGTTTCCCGAGTCTATGCTTGAGTTACCAATTAGGGATGCGCGTGATTTGTTTGAGCGCTCATATCTTCTATTTCGGCTGCGCGAGGTCAAGGGCAGTGTCAGTGATTTGGCACCTTTAGTCGGAATGGAACGGACGCACTTGTATAGAAAACTAAAATCACTCGATATAGATCCCAAATCTGTGAAAAAGTCAGCCAAACAAGAACAATAAGATAGGGCGCTCCAATGAAGATTATTATATTAGGTGCCGGTCAAGTTGGCTCTTCGAGTGCGGACATATTAGCCAGCGAGGCTAATGACGTTACCTTGGTCGATATAGATCCAAGTCTGCTACGTACTTTGCAGGATCGCCTCGACATCAGGACCGTCGAAGGCAACGCATCTTACCCCAGTATACTGAAGCAGGCTGGAGCGGAGGATGCAGATCTCTTGTTGGCCGTAACCAACAGTGACGAAGTCAATATGGTCGCATGTGAAGTGGCGTCGGCTATGTATGATACACCTAAAAAAATGGCCCGGATTCGTTCATCAGAGTACCTGGCCTGCCCGCAAATCTTCGCTTCTGATGCAATAACCATTGATGTACTGATAAGCCCGGAGCAGATCCTGACTAATCATATTATGCGTTTGGTTGAATACCCTGGTGCTTTGCAAGTCCTGGATTTCGCCGACGGTAGGATACAGATCGTTGGTATGAGGGCGTACCACGGTGGTCCATTGGTTGGCCATCCTCTGGCGGAGCTGCGCGACCATATGCCAGGAGTGGAGGCGCGTGTGGCGGCGATCTACCGACAGAATGAAGTGATAACCCCGACAGCAGACACCGTGGTAGAACCGGAGGATGAAGTTTTCTTTGTCGCGGCAAGAGAGAACATCCGCGCCGTAATGAGTGAAATGCAAAAAATAGACAAATCTGTCAATAAGGTGATGCTCGCGGGCGGTGGCAATATTGGTTTCCGGTTGGCCAGTAATCTTGAGAGCATGGGCTACGGAGTGAAGGTTATCGAACATAACTCCCGGCGCGCCGAAATCGTTGCTGATAGGTTACACAATACCGTGGTGTTGCTGGGTGATGCGGCCGACGAGGAATTACTGCGCCAGGAAAACATAGAAAATATGGATGTGTTTTGTGCGGTGACTAACAACGATGAGGCGAATATCCTATCGGCCTTGTTAGCAAAGCGCTTGGGTGCAAACCGTGTTATGGCGCTGATTAACCGCTCTGTGTATGTTGATCTATTCGAGTATAGCGAGCTCGATATTGTAATTTCTCCGCGCTTGGCTACTGTTGGCAGTATATTGGCCCATATTCGTCGAGGTGACGTTGTGGCAGTACATTCATTGCGGCGGGGGCGAGCCGAAGCCATTGAAGCTATTGCACACGGAGATAAGACGTCATCTCGTGTCGTCGGACGCGGCGTTCGAGATCTTCCATTGCCCCCCGGCACACAGATCGGTGCCATATTGCGTAACGATGATGTTCTGATCGCACACAAGGAAACAACAATCGAATCCGAGGATCATGTCATTTTGTTTATGGTGGATAAGAAATATATCCCTGAAGTAGAGCGGCTCTTCCAGGTTGACGTCATGTTTCTGTAAATGTCACCGCAGTATTGGGCTTGCTAGTGTCCGTCTGTAAACGTTGTGTCCTCCCATGCAGCACGTAAAAAACACCAATAAAAATATGTTTCACACAATAATTTAGGGTTTCTAAAGGAACGCTAGCTAGGCCTACGTATGCAATATCAAGTTGTCATGAAACTGCTGGGGATCTTATTGGTCATGTTCAGCGTCACATTGATTCCCCCTATAGCGTTCTCTTATTTCTACGACGACGGTGCGTTGCAACCTTTTGTAATCGCTTTTTTCGCCACCCTTTTTACCGGCGGTGGTTTATGGCTGATTAATAGTCGAGTCAGTAGGGATATGCGGTATCGCGACGGTTTTATGGTCGTGGTCTTATTCTGGACTGTATTGGCGGCATTTGGCGCAATTCCCCTGTACCTGACAACAAAGCCTCTACTCAGTTTTACCGATGCGCTGTTTGAGTCTATGTCGGGTTTGACTACAACTGGTGCGACCGTTTTAGACGGGATAGACCAGCTACCCGAATCTATCCGATACTACCGACAACAGCTGCAGTGGTTGGGTGGAATGGGAATCATCGTGTTGGCCGTTGCGGTTATGCCCATGCTGGGGGTTGGAGGAATGCAACTTTTCCGAGCCGAAACCCCGGGCCCGATGAAAGATACCAAGTTAACCCCAAGGATCACCGAAACTGCAAAGGCACTTTGGTACATCTATCTCGGCTTAACAGCGTTGTGTGCGTTGAGTTACTGGTTGGCTGGTATGGGTTGGTTCGATGCAATCGGGCACAGTTTCTCAACAGTGGCGATCGGTGGGTTCTCTACACACGATGACAGCTTGGGATATTTCGATAGCGTGACCATAGACATGGTCGCAATCATTTTCATGCTCATATCAGGAGTCAATTTTGCGCTACATTTTGTTGCTTGGCGATCGAGAAGTTTGATTGCGTACCTGCAAGATAATGAGGTTATGGTCTTTGTCGCCGGAATATTCTTCGCTACTGTTTTGGTTATTGTGGTACTAAGCAGTTTTGAGACTTTCGAAAGTTTGGAACAACTCATCCGGCAGGGAATTTTTCAAACTGTCTCAATTGCCACGACAACTGGATTTACGACCGGGGGTTACCACTGGTGGCCCTCGTTTTTGCCGATTTTTTTGATCCTACTTAGTTTCATCGGGGGATGTGCAGGGTCAACGGCTGGTGGCATAAAAGTGATTCGCATCGTTTTGCTATATAGACAATGGCGCCGTGAGATCATACGACTCATCCACCCCAACGCAATGTTACCGTTGAAGCTTGGGGGAAAGCCCGTATCAGATAGTGTGAGTAACGCAGTGTGGGGATTCTTTTCCCTTTACATGTTGAGCTTTGCGGTACTGGGAGTCGTCATGTCAGCGACAGGACAGGACTGGGTAACCGCGTTCTCGGCTGTTGCGGCCTGTCTGAACAATCTTGGGCCGGGTTTGGGTGAAGTAGCGCAAAACTATTCCAGTATCAACATGCCGGGGAAGTGGGTGCTGTGCTTCAGTATGCTATTGGGGCGATTGGAATTGTTTACCCTTCTAGTGCTATTCAGCACTGCCTTTTGGCGCAGCTAGATGTTAATAGTTGCGAGTAACTGGTAGCTGTAGTGGCGAGCCGAACACTTCCCCACCAAATGTTTGCTACGCAAATACATGATTTAATCCGAACGAGGGCCCAATCTTTTGGGTGAACGACTGGCTAACTGGGTTATTAAATGGCGGTTTGCAATTGTCGCCGTAACGCTGGCGTTGGTTGTAGCGGCGGGCAGCGGAGCCCGCTTCTTATTGTTCGATACTGATTACAGGATATGGTTCAGCGAGGACAATCCCCAACTGCAGGCCTTTGAAACAATACAGAACACTTATACGAAGTACGACAATCTGCTGTTTGTACTGGTGCCAAAAGATGGGGACGTGTTTACCCGGTCGACACTGGCCGCGGTGGAGTGGTTAACCGAACAGGCCTGGCAGGTACCTTATTCGATTAGAGTAGATTCCCTGTCTAACTTTCAACACACACGTGGCGAAGCCGACGAGTTGATTGTTCAGGATCTGTATACAGATGCGGAGTCACTTACGGACGCGGACCTGGAGTACGTTAGGCAAACGGCACTGTCTGAACCTTTGTTGGTTAATCGTTTGGTTTCCCCTCGTTCTCATACCACCGGGGTCAACGTGACGGTTCAGCCTCCCGGGATACGAACAGACCTGGAAGTACCCGAAATAGCCGAGTTCTGTCGTGACCTGGCGGAAAATATGAAGCAGCGATTTCCAGACATCGAGGTTCGCCTAACCGGAATCGTCATGATGAATAACGCCTTTCCCGAGGCTTCCCGTCACGATATCAGTACCCTGATTCCACTGATGTTCGCTGTAGTTGTGCTGGTATTGGCGCTAATGACCCGATCAGTAGTCGGTACTCTGGGGACGGTCCTTGTCATCGCGTTTACTGTAATCATGACCATGGGTTTAGCCGGTTGGTCCGGTATGAAGTTAACCGGAGCTTCAGCCAGTGCACCGACAATTATTCTTACCTTGGCGGTGGCCGACTGCGTACATATCTTGGTTAACTTCATTCACGCAATGCGAAATGGGGCGGGCAAGTATCCAGCCCTTGCCGAGAGTCTGCGAATCAATCTACAGCCGGTATTCCTGACCAGTATTACCACCGCAATCGGATTCCTCAGTATGAACTTCGGCGATGTTCCCCCATTCCGAGATATGGGAAATCTGGTGGCGTTGGGCGTGATGCTGGCCTTCGCTTTTGCGGTGATTTTTCTACCGGCCTTCATAGCGATAATGCCGATTCGAGTACGGCAACGCCAAACTCACGGCGACAGAGCTATGACGGCGTTTGCCGAATGGGTTATCAAAAGACGCCAGATGTTGTTATGGGTTGTCGGGCCACTGATGTTGTTTTTGATTGCTTTCATTCCTCGTAACGAATTTAACGATGAGTTCGTAAAGTATTTCGACGAATCGATTCAATTTCGCCGTGACACAGATTTCACGACGCAAAACCTAACTGGAATCTACACCATTCAATATTCACTCAATGCCGGTGAATCAAGCGGTATCTCAGATCCAGAGTTCTTAGCCAAGGTAGAAGAGTTTGCACAATGGTTCAGACAGCATCCCGACGTACTGCATGTCAACTCCATCACCGATACACTCAAGCGTCTGAATAAAAACCTTCATGCCGATTCGGCGGATTGGTACAAAGTCCCACAGCAAAGAGATCTAGCCGCACAATATCTACTGCTGTACGAGATGTCCTTGCCGTACGGTCTCGACTTGAATGATCAGATTAATATAGATAAGTCTGCAACCCGTTTTGTGGTAACCACACAAAGCTTGTCCACAAAAAAGACCCTAGAAATGGTTGAACAGGCGCGTGAGTGGTTGATGGATAGTGGCTTAGCAAGGGCAGGTGATATCGAAGGATCGAGCCCGAACATCATGTTCGCGCACATCACCGGGCGCAACATCCGAAGTATGTTGGTGGGTACTACCGTAGCGCTTATTCTTATTTCTCTTATTTTGATAGTGGCATTACGCTCGTTGAAGTTGGGTTTGATCAGTATGGTGCCTAATTTACTGCCAGCTGCATTGGCCTTTGGGCTGTGGGGAATCGTAGTTGGCCAAGTCGGTTTGTCTATATCTGTCGTCAGTGCCATGAGCCTGGGTATTATTGTGGATGACACCGTACATTTTCTGACCAAATACACTCGTGCGCGCCGGGAACAAGGGATGAGCGCGGCAGACGCCGTTCGCTATGCTTTCTCTACGGTAGGTATGGCACTATGGGTAACTTCACTGGTTCTTGTGGCCGGGTTCCTGGTCCTATCTCAATCAGCATTCCAGGTGAACTCAGGCATGGGCCTGTTGACTGCCATCGTAATCGTTTTCGCTTTAGTTGCCGATTTCCTGTTTCTTCCACCATTGTTGATTAAACTAAGCGGCAAACGTCTAGATTTGGGGATTAAAGCTACTACCGAGAAATTTAACTAACCCATGATTGTAGTTCCGGTATCTCTTTTGCTATCTGTTGCAAGTCTTTGAAACGATCGATGTCCCGTAGTGGGGCAAGTAAAGTAAAACGAAAACCGCAGCCTCGCGCAGCCTGTAATGTATCTCGCATCACGCTGTCGCTGCCCCAACGGATACCTTTGAAAATTTCGGGCCGCGCTTTTTGTAACCCTATCAAGTAGTAGCCTCCATCAATGGTAGGGCCAATGACATTCTGGCCTTGTTTGAGCAGGTCATGTGCTTCGCGCAAGAGCTCTCCTGGACAGTGCGGCACATCGCAGCCCATTACAGCGGCTGACATCCCGTGCTCGGTGAGCTCGCGTATCGAACCATACATCTTTTGCCCAAGGTCACCTTGCTTCTGTGCCGCAAGCTGAAGTCCATGTGTGGCTGACAAATTCTTCAGTACCTCATGACTAGTATCGGGCCACGTGTGAAGAGCGATTGGTCCCGACCAGTTGCTGACCGCCAGTCGCACCGTGTGTTCGATGAGCAGCGTCGCCACCCGGGCTGCCTGTTGCGCGTCAAGCTCAGGCATCAGGCGGGTTTTGACACGACCCGGCACAGGGGACTTGGCGAACAGGATTAGAGTCGGGTTAGGTGCCTCAACGGGCATCGTTATACCACTTAACCAGGGCTTCGGGTGGAGCTCCGAACCAATAGCGCAATCGAACCCACCACATCACCAGTATGGTCCGGATAGGGCCGTTGGATCGCCAACGACGCGCAGCCGTTACTACGGGTGTGCGTAACCTGATGGGTTTGCCGAGGGATTTTAGTTTCTTCGATAGCTCGATGTCCTCCATTAACGGTATTTCATCGAAACCGGCCACGGCGGTAAATGCTGCTGCGGTCATAAAAATGGCTTGATCGCCGGTGCATATCCCGGTCAGGGCCGAACGCCAGTTCATGAACCAGGCCACCAGCCGCAATATCGGTGTTGCTTTATCGAAACTGACGTCAAACCGGCCCCAAACGGATTTATTTTCTTGCAATGCTGCTATGACGTGCATAACGCCGTTATGCGGCAGTGTGGTGTCTGCATGCAAGAACAGCAAGAAGGGTGTATCGGCATGACGTGCACCCACATTCATCTGGGTGGCACGTCCACGGGGTGCGCTCATTACCCGAACTTGCGACCTGACAGATGTTTGCAATTTTACATAGGTGTCATCGGTGCTTCCCCCATCCACCACGATAGCCTTGCACGGAAGGGTATTGAGATAAGAGATTAGCGCATCAACTCGGCTGACTTCGTTGAGGACTGGAACCACAATGGTAAGGGGTTCTGACGCCATAACAGTAGCTTATGTCTAATGACGAGTAGCAGGTGTGGTAGCTGTTGCTTGTTCTTACTAGCAGATAGATATAAGCGGCTCGCTACTTTTGTCTATGGGTTCCCGCTTCCTCCGGATCAAGTCCGGGGGCCCTGAGAGAACGTCTTAGAATATGACAAGTTATTTCGGAAACACTGAGCTGGCAAGTACCTTGAGTGTATGAGAGTCGCCTGCATTGTTTTTACTTGCTGCTAACAACGAGTAACTTGCGACTGTTCAATATTGTTCACCGCCCAAGTTGCCAACTGTCCCAATCTATTGCGAATATTTCCTACCGGCTAGCCTCAAACGCAGAGCGTTGAGTTTAATAAAACCGTCGGCGTCAGACTGATCATACGCACCTTGGTCATCTTCAAAAGTCACCACGCGTTCGTCAAATAGAGAACTCTCTGATTTACGCCCCGTCACCACGACATTCCCTTTGTAGAGCTGTAACCGGACGGTGCCATTTACTGTTTGTTGGGATTTGTCGATCATTTCTTGCAGCATTTTGCGTTCTGGGCTCCACCAATAACCGTTGTATATCAAATTGGCATACCTAGGCATCAGCTCATCCTTGATATGAGCGACTTCTCTATCGAGAGTGATGGACTCCATTGCCCGGTGCGCTTTTAACATGATGGTGCCGCCAGGGGTTTCGTAACAACCCCGGTTTTTCATACCCACGTAGCGATTCTCAACTATATCGGCGCGCCCAACGCCGTGTCGCCCGCCAGACTGATTCAATGAGTCCAAGACTTGGGCAGGTGTTTGTCTACTTCCGTTGATAGCCACGATATCGCCTCGATCAAACTCGAGTTCCAATGTTTCGTCTTGATCTGGCGCGTCTTGCGGTGCAACGGTCCATCGCCACATTCCAGGGTTTGGTTCTTGCCAGGGATTCTCAAGTTCACCACCTTCGTAAGAGATGTGTAACGCGTTTGCATCCATTGAATACGATGCGCTTCCGTCTGCCTTTTTTTCCACTGGGATCCCGTGTCGGTCGGCGTAAGCCACAAGCTTCTCTCTCGAGCCAAGGCCCCATTGACGCCACGGTGCAATGATTTTGATGTCCGGATTGAGAGCATAGGCCCCGATTTCCAGTCTTACCTGGTCGTTACCCTTGCCCGTAGCGCCATGGGCAATGGCGTCTGCCCCGGTCTGCTGCGCGATCTCAACCAGCCGTTTAGCTATTAGCGGTCGGGCGATAGAGGTACCTAGCAAATACTCACCTTCGTAGACTGTATTGGCACGGAACATTGGAAAAACAAAATCCCTTACGAACTCCTCTCTGAGGTCCTCTATGAATATTTCCTTCACCCCGAGGTTTCGTGCCTTCTCACGAGCAGGCTCTAGTTCCTCCCTCTGCCCGATATCAGCGGTAAATGTAACTACTTCACAGCTGTATTCTTCCTGCAACCATTTGAGAATTACCGAGGTGTCCAGCCCACCGGAATACGCGAGTACGACTTTGTTGACCATGACTTTATTGAGTGAACTTAAACAGTCGATATCTTCTTTTGTTTGAGATAAAGACACAAGCTTAAGTTTTGCTTGAAATCCTGGTGTGGGTTGGCATAGTCTAGCGCACCACATGAACGGCGCGGGAGAGCAAACATGAAAAATCCACTTGATTCCATCCCTGGCACGATTGTGGCGGGCGTGGTACTTACGCTTGTCCTTTATGTATTTGTTAGTGGCTTTCTAGTGTAGGTGTTGCGGGAGAATAGTTATGGATCCTTTGTTTTTAGCGATAGAGCGATGGTTGCATGTGTTGGCCGGTATTACTTGGATCGGCTTACTCTATTATTTTAATTTCGTTCAAGTCCCGGGTCTCGGTAAAGCCAAAGCGGATGGAACGGCAGCGGGTATAACTAAACACATTGCCCCGCTGGCACTTCTTTGGTTCCGCTGGGCTGCATTAGCAACTTGGATAACGGGAGCGATTTATTTAATGGCTGGCCACGGTACTGCTGAGATGAACGGCTTCGCTCGTGCATTCTTGTTGCAGGATTCTGCGGCCCCGATTGGCATGGGAGCGTGGCTGGGCACAATAATGCTGTTTAACGTGTGGGTTTTGATCTGGCCCAATCAAAAAAAGGTTTTGGGTTTAGTTGAAGCTAGTGATGAAGAGAAAGCCAAAAGCGCGCGGGTTGCCCTACTGGCGTCACGGACGAATACGATGTTGTCCATACCGATGTTGTTCTTCATGGTAACTGGGAGCCCAGCACATTCGGTGCTCTACTTAGGCTAACGCTAGCCCTTACCCACCTTACCCATCACCGTCTACAAAACCGGGGACAGTATACCTTTTAACGTTGAGTAAGCTGTAGGAACGGAGACTTCGCTGCGATTCGCTCGGAGCGAGGTTGCGCCTCCTACAATGAATCTACCTTAAAAAGTACACTGTCCCCGGTTTAATAATGTCCTTGGCTAAGGAAATGGAAGACAACCACCTGATGCAAACATACAAACGTTTACCGCTAAGCTTCGTGCGTGGTGAAGGTGCTTGGTTATGGGACGACCAAGGAGTGAAATATCTTGATGCCCTGGGCGGTATTGCGGTTGCAGTCCTCGGGCATAGTCACCCCACGGTAGCAGATGCCTTGGCAGATCAAGCCCGTACCTTGATTCACACTTCTAACTTATATCGTATCCCAATGCAGGAAGAGCTGGGTAGAAAGCTCTGTGAGCTGAGTGGCATGTCTAGAGCGTTCTTTTGTAACTCTGGAGCAGAAGCCAACGAAGCGGCGATTAAGATTACCCGAAAATACGGTCACCAAAACGACATACGAAATCCCACTGTGTTGGTTACGGAAGGCAGTTTTCACGGCCGTACGATGGCAACGTTGACAGCAACGGGAAACCCCAAAGTCCAATTGGGGTTTGAACCCTTGGTCCCCGGTTTCAAGCGAGTACCGTTTAACGACATAGATGCAGTACAACAAGTAGCCGACGATGACCCCGGTATCGTTGCAGTTATGGTAGAACCCATACAGGGTGAAGGTGGCATAAATATTCCCGATGCCGGTTACCTGTCGAATTTACGCGAGACTTGTGATCGTAATGGCTGGCTGCTTGTGGTAGATGAAATTCAAACGGGCATGGGCAGGACCGGGAATTGGTTTGCGTATCAGCAAGAGTCAGTGGAACCGGATGTGGTCACGCTGGCCAAAGCTTTGGGCAATGGTATTCCCATCGGGGCCTGCCTAGCACGGGGTGTGGCCAGTGAGATTCTTACCGCGGGAAGCCATGGGACAACTTTCGGCGGCAATCCCTTCGCCTGCCGGGCAGCGTTGACAGTGATCGAGGAGATAGAGCGAAGCGATTTGGTTCGAAGAGCCAGTGAACTCGGTCAGCGCGTATTAACCCAACTGAGCAAACAGTTAGAGAAAGAGCAAAGAATTAAATCGATACGGGGCCAGGGATTGATGATCGCCTTGGAGTTTGAGCAGCCTTGTACAGAGCTTGTGTCTATCTGTCTCGACCAAGGTGTATTGATTAACGTCACCGCAGAGAATGTTGTTCGGCTATTGCCGCCACTAATCTTAAGCGACGATGAAGCGGATTTTTTGGTAGACCGTCTGGTAGACGCGATCAAGCTCTACAAATAACTGAACTATGATAGTAGTACCTAGCAACTAGCCATTAGCAACTGAGCTGTGGCTTGCCCCATACTCTATGAACCTGTTGGAAGTAAAATCGATAGAGTGTCAGTACGACACTCGCGTTGCCGTAACTGAGTTGTCTTTTGCGGCTAGCCGTGGTTCTTTCACTTGTTTGCTGGGACCAAGTGGTTGTGGGAAAACAACCGTGTTGAGAGCAATCGCTGGTTTTCATCCTTTGACGGCGGGCGAGATATGGATCGACGGTCGACTTGTCTCCAAGCCGAGCGTTTCTGTGGCACCAGAAAAGCGTCGAGTAGGCATGGTGTTCCAGGAAAGTGCACTGTTTCCCCACCTTACCGTGTATGACAATGTGGGTTTCGGCATTAAGAAGCTCGAACCGGAACAACGCAAACAAAACATCCAACGATTGCTTCAACGAATTGGTCTGGCTGATATGGCGCAGAGATATCCGCACGAGTTATCCGGCGGCCAACAGCAGCGCGTGGCGCTGGCGCGAGCGCTGGCGCCGAATCCAGATCTTATTCTGATGGATGAACCGTTCTCCAATCTTGACATAGAGACCAGAGAAAGACTCGGTTACGAAGTGAGGGATATATTCAAAGAGCAAGGGACCACCTGTGTTTTGGTTACCCATGACCAAAACGATGCGTTCGCACTGTGTGATCGGGTTGGGGTGATGCGCGAAGGCAGGCTCTTGCAGTGGGATACACCCTATCGGCTTTATCATGAGCCCTGCACTCGCTTCGTGGCGGACTTTATTGGAGAAGGTGTTTTTCTCCCTGGGAGGCTCTTGGATTCGAGAGCCGTGGAGACGGGATTGGGCGTGATCAGGAGCGAGCGCAGCTATAATGGTGATGTCGGTGACATACTGGATGTATTGATTAGGCCGGATGACATTATCTTTGACCAGGATAGCGATTTGACAGCGACTATCGTGCGCAAAGCCTTTAAAGGACCCGAGATTCTTTATACGCTGAGGGTGGATGACGGCAATCAGGTACTGTCCTTGTTCCCCAGTCATGCGGACTATCAGCTAGGTGAGTCGGTCAGCATCCGATTGCAGGCTGATCATTTAGTCGCGTTTCCAAGAGTCGATCGTGCGCCGTAGATACACACGTACGGCAGTGCTGATTACAATGGCGCTATTATTTCTCTTCCCCTTGCACGGCTTGTACGCTCAAAACACAAATATGAAGCGGGCACATGCGGCATTGGAGGCGGCTAAAGCTTACAAAGGGCAGGGAGATTTGTTGAACGCCAAAAATATGTTTCAAATAGTGGTAGATAGTTCGCCTGAGGGCACAAATATACACCACGAAGCCGAAATTGAACTCACCTACTACCTCCCTCTCATGATGATTCAGCGATTGCTTTGGGATGGGAAAGTAGAGGCAGCAGAGAAAGAACTGCTTACGCTGCAACAAAAATTTGAGGATCAGCCTGTGCGCCGTCAAGAAATTGGTCGGATATTGAGTGGTTTGCGCACGTCTGATCGTACACAAAACGCACCAGAGGAAACCCAGATAGACGAAGGCCTGTTAATGAGAGAGGTGAAAAAACGATTGGACGGGTACTATCGGCAAAACAAACGCTATCCTACGACCCGCGACTCCCTGGCGAAAGTACTGCCCCCCAACGAGTCCCCTCTACATTCTTTTGAAATTGGACGCTATTCTAGTGACGGCTCGGGTTATTTGTTGGTCTTACGCAGCAAGCAAGACCCCAACCATACGCTGATGCTGCATCATACCGGTGTGATGGAGTAGTATTCCGCAGAAAATACCGTCGGTGGACAAATATATACCGTTCATCGGTTATAATCCTCAACTGGGAGTGTCCAGCTATATTTGTAAAAAAACCTCAAGCACCGTAGTAACCCGTGATACCAAACGTCCAAAATATCATACAAGCCGCGATTCGTAATAAACGTCGACTTAGTCTGCGTTATGACGGCAGATCGCATGCACGCATCGTAGAGCCTCATCTCTTGTTTCGATCTGATCAAGACGTTATTACGATGCTGGCGTATCAGGTACGCGGTTACCATTCTTCCAAGCGACGGGGTTCGTTCTGGCGACCTTTTCAGATCCGCAAGATCGATAGTATTTCGGTCACGGATGAGTTATTCACGCCACGAATGAAGGAAGGGTACATCAAAGTGTGCGACATGATCCAAGGCACTGCCTTGATTAGAGTGGATGGCGCCGACACCTATATGCATTTCAATCCCGCGATTTACGGGCCGCCGACACCAGCCTACCTTGCAGCTTCTCCCAGTATGTTGATGCGTATGCTGGCGGCCAACAATGCCGAAAAACCGACTAGTGAAACCGGATCAGAAACGGGTGTTGGTTGACACACCTCGGTACTGACCCGGGAGGTTCTAATTCACAGCAAGCTGGTCTTTCATTCTCTGCATCGCACGTTTTTCGATTTGGCGTATCCTCTCGGCGGATACATCGTATTCGGCCGCCAGTTCATGCAATGTAGGTTTTTGCTCGTCCAACCATCGTCTACGGACAATGTCTTGGCTGCGGGGATCTAGAGTTTCTATCGCTTGTTGGAGCTGGAAGTTCCTAGATTGCGCTTCGTCCGCCATCACGGCTAACCTCTCCGGGTTGTATTGTAAATCCGGTAGGTAACTAGCCGGTGCGCTGCACTCGTCGTCGGTATCATCACCGTCGAACGAAACATCAAGACCACCCATACGTGCTTCCATTTCACGTATAGTGTGGGTGGGCACATCAAGGTTTTCGGCGATCTGATCTATCTCGTGTTCTTTCAGCCAGCCTAGACGCTTTTTGGATTTCCTTAAATTAAAGAACAGTTTTCTTTGCGCTTTAGTCGTCGCCATTTTGACGATGCGCCAGTTCCGCAAGACATAGTCGTAGATTTCGGCCTTGATCCAATGCACTGCGAAAGATACCAAGCGAACCCCGCGTCCCGGGTCGAAGTTCTTGACCGCTTTCATGAGTCCAATATTTCCTTCTTGAATCAAGTCGGCCAGAGGTAACCCATATCCGGTGAAACCGCGCGCAACCCGAACCACCTGGCGCAGTTGGGACATGACCAGCTCACGTGCAGCATCTAAGTCGTTATTCTCTGTATAACGAATCGCCAGATCACGTTCCTGCTCCGCGGACAAAACCGGTGCGGCGTTCACGGCCTGAATGTAGGACGCAAGTCCCTGACCGTTCGGTATGTCAATCGGAATGGGCAGTGTATTGGGCATATTCAAGGGTCTCCTTAGTTGACTGAGGGTAGTTTAGCACTCAGGTCGTTAGAGTGCTAATAACGGCAAAAGTTCCTTTTTTTTCAGCAGGTTTCTGCCCATTTTAATTGACTAAAGGCCCTTATTTTGGCTCGATTTTACTCAAATAGCGGCCCACAGCGGCACGGGCGGCTAACCAGCCCAAAGCTGCTCCGGCGACCAGTAACGCGGCAAATGCACGGAGATCGATGCCGGATGTCGTGAAATCACCATGGTATAACATGACCAATTCGGCAATCGGGTCTCGTAGCAGTCTGACGCAGACGGAGACGATAGCCCCGGCGCATAACGCCCCGAGCAAACCCTGTAATACGCCTCCATATAAGAAAGGTCGCCGAATAAAGCGTTCGGTGGCACCGATGAGTTTCATGATCTCAATTTCATCCCGTCTGTTCATTATCGCCAGCCGTATCGTATTGCTGATAATGATTACAACGGCCAATACCAACAATACGGCCAACAACGCAACGGATCGCTCGACCAGCTTCAGGATTACGTGTAACCGCTTGATCCATGCCATGTCCCACTGTGCTAAATCTACCTCAGGCCTCGAGTTGATCTCGGCTATAAGCCCCTCGATAGCAGAAGGTTGGTTGTAGTCACTATTGAGGTGAAGCAGGATAGAGGCGGGTAGTGGATTATCTGACAAAATATCGAGGGCCACGCCGAAGCCTGATTGAGCTCTAAACTCCTCCAATGCTTGTTGAGCCGTAATCAATTGACTGCTTTCTACTTCGGCCCTTTGAGCAAGTTCCCTTTCTAAATTCTGGGCTTGCTGTGTCGTAGCATCCAGTTTCAAAAAAACGGATACTTGTGCCCGGCCTTGCCAGTTGCGACTGACGTTTTCTACATTCTCTACGAGCAGATATAACAGCGTTGGCAAAGCCAGTGTAATACCGATAGCGCACACCGTCATCAAAGTTGATCCGGGCGCTCGTGCCAACTGCCCCAAGCTTGACAAAAGAACTTGAGCGTGACGTACGAAATAGCTCATGGTTCCGCTTGTTCATCGCCACCGCGAACGAGTCGACCCTGTTCCAACTCCAGAACACGCTTATTGAGACGATCTATGTGCCGGTGCTCATGAGTGGCAATAAGAACGGTCACACCAAACTGATAAAACTGGTGAAAGATATCCATGATTTCGTCGGACAGTTCTGGGTCCAAGTTACCCGTGGGTTCGTCCGCTAATAATATTGGGGGACGGTTGACAACAGCCCTGGCGATTCCAACCCGCTGCTGTTCTCCACCCGACAACATGATCGGATACAAACGTTCTTTACCGAGCAGATCAACCTTATCCAACGCCGCCCGCACACGGCGGCTGGTTTCTCTGTGCCCTACGCCGGCCACCACCAAGGGAAGCGCAACGTTGTCAAACACTGTTCGGTCGTGCAGTAGCTTATGATCCTGAAACACGACACCTATCTCACGCCGCAAATACGGAACTTGGCGTCTAGTCAGCCGGGTTATATTTCTTTCATTAACGATGAGTTGACCGCGCGTTGCACTTTCTACCCGTGTGATGAGTTTTAGCAAAGTGCTCTTACCGGCACCCGAACGGCCGATTAAGAATACCATTTCTTGTTTGTCTAAATGAAAACTGACGTTTTTTAACGCGTCGTGACCACTTTCATATCTTTTAGATACTTGAGCAAATCGAATCATAGTCGCGCCGCAACGCTGGGGGCTTTCAAAACATCATGCAACATGAAGGTTACTAGCTAATATATTGCATCAGGATCCCGGATGATAATGAAGGACAGGGTTTGTTGGACCCAGGGTTGTAACACAAGGCATAACCGTAGCTATGGCTTGAATGAAGCTCTAGCGGACCTGGACTAGCCAGGGTCGGCGAAGGCCGATTATTGGTACACGCTGTACTCATCTGAAGATCCATTAATTTGCTGGTCCTATCTGAAAATAGCGCGGGTCATTTGTTATGGTTCATGCTATATGCAACATACGGCAGTCTTGGTGCAATAGGCGGACTAGTCTTGCAGCAATAAAGCATCGACAAAAGATTCGGCACTAAAGGGCCGCAGGTCATCGGCACCTTCACCGATACCGATGAAGCGAATAGGAAGTTTGAATTCGTCTGCAATGGCGACGACCACACCTCCTTTAGCTGTACCGTCCAATTTTGTAAGGCACAGGCTATTCACCGATACGGCGCTGTCAAAGTGTCTCAGTTGAGATACTGCGTTTTGTCCAGTCGTAGCATCTAATACTTGCATGATTTCTTGCGGTGTATTCGGATCTACTTTTGCCAATACGCGCTTAATTTTTTTCAGCTGCTCCATTAGATCGCTGTGGGTGTGCTGGCGACCGGCGGTGTCGATCAACAGCAAGTCGATATTCCTCGACATAGCTGACGTTAAAGCATCGTGAGCTACAGCAGCTGCATCTGCACCCTGGTGCTGTGCAATGACCGGTATGTCCATCCGTTCCGCCCAGGTGTGCAACTGCTCTACCGCCGCCGCCCTGAACGTATCGGCCGCTGCCAGCAACACAGATTTACCCTGTTGCTGAAAATGTTTAGCTATTTTTGCGACTGAGGTTGTTTTGCCGACTCCATTGACGCCGACCACAAGCATAACGTATGGATGTCCCGTCATCTCCGGGAGATTTTCGCAAGGTTTTAAGATTGCAAGCATTTCCGTTTGGATAACCGAGTTTAGGGACTCAACCGTGGAAACACGATGTGCCTTTGACGCTCTCTTTACTTGGGTAACAATCCGTTGACTCGCGGATACCCCAACATCTCCGCTGATCAGCAGGTCCTCTAAGTCATCGAGGTGTGAGTCGTCTAGTTTTTTCGCAGTAAAAAGTTGACCAAGACCACGAGATAGGGATTGTCTGGACCTAGCCAACCGGCTACGGAATTTATTCGATTTCATTCTTTATACTTATTTGATACTTCTATTTTTAAGCACTAGGCTTTGCCATGTATCCTATCACGATATATTGAACTAACTTATGTATGTTTTGTCTTGTACCTACTGGATAACAAGTCGGAATTTGTATATAGATGTTGCTGAAAATTAAATCACTTTTTCCAAGTAGAAATGGTGTATTACCCTTTTTGGTCTGCCTGGGCGCCATCAGTTTATTGGCTGGATGCACAAAAGAATATATACAACAGTCCACCGCACCCAAGGTATATGAGAAGATTTTAGACAATGGATTGAAAGTCTTAGTCAAACCAGACACACGAGCACCAGTCGTGGTATCACAGATCTGGTACAAGGTTGGAGGGAGCTATGAACCAGAAGGGAAAACGGGAATATCTCACGCTTTGGAACACATGATGTTTAAAGGAACGGATACGCTGGGGCCAAACGAGTTTTCACGCATCATCGCTGAACACGGTGGTCGAGATAACGCCTTTACTAGCCGTGACTACACAGCATATTTTCAGACGCTTGAAAAATCAAAACTAGAGGTCGCATTTCGATTAGAAGCGGATCGCATGCGCAATATAACGTTGGATGAGCATGAGTTCAGCAAAGAAATAGAGGTAGTTAAAGAAGAAAGGAGGTTACGTACGGAAGATCGTCCAGAGTCCATGGCTTACGAAACGTTCATGGCTACCGCCTATACCAGATCGAACTACCGCAATCCTATTATTGGTTGGCCCAAGGATTTAGATTCATTGCATGTAGAGGATTTGCGTGCTTGGTACGATAATTTTTATGTACCAAGCAACGCAACCTTGGTGGTTGTGGGAGATGTGGAGCCAGTGGAAGTATTTGATCTGGCCGAGCGATACTTTGGTCAGATAACGAAACCGCGAACTCAGCCAACAGAAAACCCGGCAGAGCCGGCCCAGTCTGAACTTCGCCGCGTTGAAGTTAGGGCGCCAGCAAAAGTCCCGTACTTACTTCTTGGCTACCACGTTCCGGTCATTACATCCCTCGATCCTGCAGAAGATTGGGTGCCGTATGCACTTGAGATTGCCGCCTATTTGCTGGATGGTGGAAAGAGCGCACGCCTAAACACTGCGCTGGTGCGTGACCAGCAAGTTGCCTCATCAGTGGGTGTGGGTTACGGCGCTGTTTCCCGTAATCCGACACTATTTCTCATTGATGGTAATCCGGCCCCTGATGCAACCTTGGAACAGTTAGAGAGTGCGATAAAAGAACAGATCGATCTGATGCGAAACGAGCTGGTCACGGAGAAGGAGCTGACTCGAGTTAAGGCACAGATCGTTGCAAGCAAGGTATATGAAATGGACTCAAGTTTTTATCAAGGCATGCAGTTGGGCGTAATAGAAACCAATGGATTGCACTGGCAGTTGGGGGAAGAAATACACGAAAGATTGCGGGCAGTAACCGCAGAACAGGTCCGCGACGCTGTTCGCCAATACCTGGTTGACGATAACTTGACCATCGCCGTGCTGCGACCGGAGGCGAGCACATGATTCGAACCATCGCTAAAGCGTTGTGCCTGTTCGGCATCTTAAGTCTGGATGCCATCGCGGCACCAGACATACAGCGTTGGACTTTGGACAACGGTGCCAGGGTCTATTTCGTCGAGACCCACCAAATACCCATGGTTCAATTCGCTGTTGGCTTCGATGCTGGAAGCGCACGCGACCCAAAAGCGCTTAAAGGTCTCGCACGCTTTGTTAGCGACATGATCGAAGAAGGTGCGGAAGGGATGGACGGCGAGACAATTGCGTTGGAGTTGGAATCTGTCGGTGCGCAATATTCAAACGGCAATGGTCGAGACATGTCTGTTTTCGAGTTACGTAGCCTGAGTGAAGAGCAGATCCTAGAATCTGCAGTGCAGGTATTCGCCAACATCCTACAGAACCCGACCTTTCCAGCCAACGCTATGGAGAGGATACGTGATCGCATGCTCGTGGGCTTGAAGCAACAACTTCAGTCCCCTGGTAGTGTGGTCTCTCGGGCTTTTTATACCAATTTGTTCAAAAACCATCCTTACAGCAATCCGCCTTCCGGTGAAGCGGAAGAGGTGGCTCGAATAGAACGGGGTGATCTGATCAATTTCCATCGACGTTATTTTGTCGGTGCCAACGCGGTGATCGCGATAGTCGGTGATTTGAACGAAAAACAAGCACGGATTTGGGCTAGCAAGATAGTAGGCGGGTTACCCGCGGGCACCGCACCAGACAAACTGGATGATGTATCCCCATCTGCCCAAGACGACGTTTTGAATATTTCTTTTCCTTCTAGCCAGACCCACATGATGATCGGCCAGGTTGGGATCAGGCGAAATGACCCGGACTATTTTCCCCTTTACATTGGTAACTATATCTTGGGTGGCAGCGGTCTAATTTCACGCCTATCGGGAGAAATTAGGGAGCAACGGGGTTTGGCCTACAGCGTCTACAGCTACTTCATACCAATGCAGCAAAATGGACCTTTTATCATCAATCTGCAAACGCGTAACGATAATGGGGCTTTAGCCGAGGAACTGGTAAGCCAAACGGTTACCGAGTTTGTGCAGCGAGGGCCAACCCAGGAAGAATTAGATGCGGCCAAAAAAAATATCACCGGTAGCTTTCCTCTTCGCATCAACAGTAACAAGAAGATCGCAGACAACTTGTTGAGCATCGCGTTTTATGACTTGCCGTTGGATTATTTGGAAACCTACTCGGAGAAAGTAAATAGTGTGACTTTAGAGCAAGTTAAAGAGTCTTTTCAGCGAAGGGTATTTCCAGATCGCTTGTTGCGCGTTTTTGTGGGTGGTGCGTAGTACAAAAACCCGATCGCTTTGATGCGAGATGCGGACTAAATCCAAAACAGGTGTCCGCATAATTGGTGGGTGCTGGAGAGGTAGGCGAATTCCGGTTTCTAATATACCAGGGTTGCGGCCTACTTCAGATCGCACGCGCGAGACACTTTTTAATTGGTTGCAATACAAGATCGATGGTGCTTGCTGTCTAGATCTATTCGCGGGTAGTGGGGTACTCGCGTTTGAGGCACTGTCTAGAGGAGCGGCAGAAGTCGTTGCCGTAGACAGCCACCGTCAATCAATCAGGGCCCTAAACCAAACAAGTCAGTTGCTCGGTGCCAGCGGCCTGACTGTAGTGCACGACAAAGCGGAGAGGCTGCTCGCAGAGCCTGCCCATCGCCAATTCGATATCGTCTTTGTTGATCCACCATTCGAGCTTGCACTGCATGAAACTGTGTGCAATCTGCTGGATGAAAACGGCTGGTTAGGGGATACTGCACTGGTCTATCTTGAGGCACCCAAGGGCTATGAGTTGAAGCATCCACATAGTTGGTCGCTAGAAAAATCGGGTCAGGCTGGTAATGTTGACTTTAGGCTATACCAAGTCGGTGATTGACAGCTAATCGGGTTTGTAAGTACGCTGCCAGCAAAAAGGAGCGATGCAAACATGTCCAAGGCGATATATCCCGGTACGTTTGACCCGATAACCAACGGTCATACTGATTTAATCGTACGGGCGAAAAGAATTTTCGATGAAATTATCGTAGCCATTGCTGCCAACCCAATCAAAAATCCTTTATTCACGGTAGATGAACGCATAGCTATGGTTAATCAAGTGTGTGAAGAAGTAAGCGGCATTAAGGTGATGGGATTCGATGGTTTGCTGATCGATTTTGTAAAGGAGCAAAATGCTCAGGTCGTCATGCGCGGATTGCGCGCAGTGTCGGATTTCGAGTTTGAATTCCAATTGGCATCGGCGAATCGACGATTGAACCCCGATGTAGAAACAGTATTTCTGACCCCCTCGGAAAACCACACGTTTACCTCCGCCTCGTTGGTAAAAGAAATCGCACACTTTGGTGGAGACGTCTCCAGTTTTGTTGATCCAAGGGTAAACCAACTCTTAGTAAATAAAATTAACCAACAAAACGCGAATTGATGCAGCCTGCCCGCATATTGCCTCAAGGCGGCGTGGCCGAGCTAACAGTACAAAGTTGAGAGTAACAAGGGAAATATCAAAACCAACGTGGATATTGAAAAATAGGTGCTTTCAACTTTCACCTTTCATTCTTTTAACTATCTGGGTTGCCGCGTCCCCCGGATCAAGTCCGGGGTCCTCTCAATTGATAGGTGCTGATGCAATATACGGGCTAGTTGTGCAATGGCACTACTGATCAACGACGAATGCATTAATTGTGACGTTTGTGAGCCCGAATGCCCTAACGACGCGATTTATGAGGGAGAGGAAATCTACGAGATCGATTGGCAACGTTGTACTGAGTGTGTTGGTCATTTTGAACAACCGCAATGCCAGATTGTTTGTCCGGTAGATTGCATCATCTTAGACCCGGGTCATGTGGAAACCCGGGATGAACTCCAACTTAAATACCAAGCTCTGATGGCGGCCTCGCATGACAGTTAAGCAAAGATCAAAGTTTGAACGGTCCCGGTCTGATCATGTTGTTCCGGGTCTAGTGTTTTTCCTCTGGATTTTTATTGGGTGTGCTATCGCACAGGCGGCGCCCGTCAAACCGCCGGGATGGGCCGTAGCCAGCGCACACCCACTGGCGACCGATGCTGCGTACTGGGTCGCAGAAAAAGGCGGCAATGCGTTTGATGCTGCAGTGGCTGTATCGGCTGCACTGGGTGTAGTTGAACCCATGGGATCGGGTATCGGTGGCGGCGGCTTTTGGTTGATTCATCAGGCCAGTGATGGGCTGGAGATCATGGTGGATGGTCGGGAACGAGCACCGCTAGGTGCTCACAAAAACATGTATTTGGACGATGGTGGTGAAGTAATTGCGGGTGCCTCTTTGGACGGACCGCTGGCCGCTGGTATACCCGGAGAACCGGCGGCGCTCGTACACATTGCCGAAAAGTACGGACAGCTGAGTCTGGCCGATTCGTTATCGCCTGCGATTAAAATTGCCCGAGATGGATTTCCGGTGAGCGCCCGTTTTCAGCGTTTAGCGGAATTCCGCCATGAAGCATTCAATGCTAAAGCGCGCCGGTTGTTTCTGGATGACGATCAGGTCCCGGAGCTTGGAACATTGATTAAACAACCTGAGCTGGCCGCTACCTTGAGTGAAATTTCAGCCAGGGGCCACAGTGGTTTTTACGGGGGCTGGGTAGCGAGTACTCTAGTCAGCGAGGTCACAACCGCCGGAGGTATCTGGACACAAAAGGACCTGGATGATTACCAGATTGTTGAACGTGCCCCTGTGGAGGGTCGATACAGAGGCGCCAGATTCGTGTCGGCTTCGCTGCCTTCTTCCGGTGGGATTGTGCTCAGTGAAATGTTAAACATGCTGCAAGCAAGCGAGGCGTGGAAGCGGGAGCGGTTTAACCGTACACATACTATCATTGAGGTAATGCGACGTGCATACCGGGACCGCGCGTTATATTTAGGTGACTCCGACTTCGTTGCGGTGGATCAAAATAAGCTAACCTCACCGCAATACGCACAACAACAGATAAGCAACCTGGTTGAACATGCAACGCCAAGCGCTGAGTTGTCCAAATCCGGTTCGACTCTGAAGGAAGGTGAAAATACAACCCATTTTTCCATCATCGATGATCAAGGTAATAGAGTCGCAGCGACTTTGAGCATCAATTATCCTTTTGGTAGTGGTTTTGTGTCTGGTGGGACTGGAGTCGTTCTGAATAACGAGATGGACGACTTTGTAAGCAAACCGGGCGCGGCCAACGTATACGGTTTGGTCGGTGGTGAAGCGAACTCGATTGAAGCGGGGAAACGCCCTTTGTCGAGTATGTCGCCCACGTTTGTTGAAACCGATCAGATGGTTGCCGTTATCGGCACACCTGGGGGGAGTCGGATTATAACGATGGTATTACTGGCTCTGCTCGAGTTGGTGGATAACGGTGAAAGGGATATTCAAAAGGTAGTGAACCTGCCGCGGTTTCATCACCAGTACTTACCCGACAGTATTACCTATGAGCCAGGTGCGTTTGATGAGGAATTAGTGTCTGCTTTGAAGCGCAAAGGACACGCGCTCAAAGAGAGGGAGCGAACCTACGGTAATATGCACGCCGTGCTGTGGGAGATAGATCGCAATAAGCTATCGGCCGCTAGTGATGGGAGAGGAGAAGGGGCCGCCCGGGTTTGGTAAACCGGGGACAATATACTTTTTAACTTAGTTAATGAACCTCAGGAACAGGGCGGTGTCGCCTCATTTCGATCGGTACAAAGGCGCGCCTCGTATGTTTTAAAGTTAAAAAGTATACTGTCCCCGGTTAGGCCGTTTTTTGTTCGAACTCGTTCAGATCTTCCGCGTCTAACACGGCTTCGATGTCGTTAACCAGGGCCTGCATTTGGGTGCTTTGTTCCTTTATGCCGTCGCGAACGTGTTCTAATTCGGCTAACCGATCGTCCAATGTGTCACTCGCCTTGTGAATTCGCTTGATGCTTTCCAAACGCCGGCGTAGTTGAACTTGGTGCTCGCGGACCTGGGTTTCCATTGGTGACATTATCGTACGTAACCAGTCATAGGCATCGCGGTTGGCACGCTCGTACGTTTGCTTAATTTTGGCTACGACAGAATCGTAAAAACGCCGGGTCAGCACCATTTGCTCAGTCATTATCATAGACAGTCCACGAATGAAGTGATCGTGGCGTTCAATTAGGCGCTTGATCTCCCTTTGGTATTTATTGGTGGAGAAGCGCCTGGGTTTTATATTGGCTAAGCCGTGCTCTTCTTGAAATTTTTGGTAGACGCCTTCCATTAGATCTTGGATTTCCTTCGATTGCGCGGAAGCTTTTTCAAACGATTTTGTTACATCGGTGAAGAACTTCATCATGCATGTTCTTAAGCCTCCGGTGGTAAGGCTCATCGACATGTCTTTCTTGGTTTCTGCTATTAAAACCTCAAGCTTCTGCGGACTTATCGATTCATACAGTTTGTTGGTCTGCTTAGAGAATATAGAACGGGTGGCCTGGAACCTCTGCAGATTCTTCTCCAAGTGTTCCTTATCCAAACGTACTTTCTGCATCATATCCTCTACCACTTCCATATTCTTACTGCTTAAGCGTTCCAACTCTGATATGTGCTCATTAACGTCGTCAAAACGTTGTGTATTGATGATCGACGCTGTTTTTATGACTTCGCTGAGTTCGCCACGGACGTTGGCACTGACGATGTCACGTTTGGCGGGTATCAGTAAATCGGTCAGTGCATTCTCAAAATCTGTGATACGGCTGCTGGCCAGGACATCGTCGTTGGACTTTATCTTACCCAGCAACGCTTTTTGAGCAGACATTGGGAAAATTCTGTTTCTATCAATCTCCAAGGTTTGGGCAGTGCTTTGTATTTGTCGCTCGATCTCGTTTTCAACTTGGTAAGTATCTTTGAGCTCATCCCACAAAACATCAATTTTGTTCAAGACCACCAATTGGCCCTTGCTTCCGCCGGTAATGTTGATGTGGTCCCGCCATAATGTCATGTCCGATTTGGTTACACCGGCATCCGCCGCCAAAATGAAAATCACTGCGTGCGCGCTCGAAAGCATGTTTAAGGTGAGTTCGGGTTCTGCACCAAGTGCGTTTAGACCCGGTGTGTCGAGGATCACCAGCCCTTGTTCCAATAATGGATGTGGAAAATTAACAATCGCGTGACGCCAGCGAGGAATTTCAACTTCTCCACTATCGGTTATTTGCATCCCGTCTTCGTGCGCAGCGTCATCTGCTATGGGTAGACCCAGTTCTTCTGCTTGCTGTCTGCTGACTAACTTGACCTCCGTCAGTTGGTGCAAAACATCAATCATTGAGTCGGGATCTTCGGGATCCAGTGGTACGTTGTCCCACTCCTCTGGAAAGTTCTTGTATTCGTTGATGGTGGTTTCTTGACCGCGGGTCTCGATAGGCAACAATCGAATGCACGGGTCCCAATCATCACGATAGAGCAGTTCGGTAGGACACATCGTGGTGCGTCCTGCACCCGAAGGTACGACCCGTTGCGGCATGTCACCAAAGAAAATGGCGTTTATGAGCTCTGATTTACCTCGTGAAAATTCAGCTACAAACGCCACGTATAACCTGTCATCGGTTAAGGTAGAGAGAAGCTGCGCGAGTCGCTGATCTACATGACTGTCGGCCAAACCCTCTTGATTGAGCCATTCCCGATAAGTGTCTATACGTTGCTGTACTGCTTGACGCCAACTGCCATAGGCGTCCAGTTCGTGTCCTATATGCGCAATCATATTTTTGTATACAGGCTAACGAGTCCCGAGCGAGTGATTGAGTAAGTACCTTAACATTAATAATCTATACACTAAAAAAAGCATAAATGCAAAAATCCCACCATTAATCAAAGACATCACATAACAACCCAGAAACTACTTTAACAAAAGATTAGTGCTGGCAACGAGTACAGTAAAAACTAGAGCGTCCTTGGATGATTCGACGTCGAATGGGACGGTTGCACCGGGGACACGGTTCTCCTTCCTTGCCATACACCTTGAGAGCGTAACGAAAGTAACCAGGTCGACCCTCGGCGCTGTGAAAATCTCTCAAAGTCGTTCCCCCGGCTCGGATAGCGTTTTGCAAGGTTTGCTTCGTCTTGTCTGCAAGCACGTGATACCGCTTTAAACTCAGCCTGTTGGCCGCCCGTTGGGGATGGATCCCCGCGGCGTACAGGGCCTCAGTAGCGTAGATATTGCCGATGCCGCTCACGATATTGGAATTCATCAACAAATTCTTCACTGCACCGGGGCGCTGCCGTGAGCTGTTGTATAAGTATGCGCCGTTAAATTCCGCAAGCAGCGGTTCTGGGCCTAGATTCTTTAGCAAGCGATGCCGCAGCGGGCACCGAGACCACAAAACGCTACCAAACCGGCGTGGATCGTGAAATCGCAAGCAAATATCGTTGTCGAAAACAATATCAATATGATCGTGCTTACGCGGTGGTGACACTGTTTTTAATACTCTTAGACTCCCTGACATACCGAGATGAATAATTATGCTGCCCTCGCTGGTGTTCAACAGAAGGTACTTGGCGCGCCGTGTCACGCTGTCTATGGTCTGCCCCGTGAGTTTGTGTTGTAAACGGGAGGGGACACGCCAGCGAAGGTTTGGATTGCGTACGATGACACCTTGTACCGTTTGATCCGTTATATACGGCGCGATACCTTTTCTGGTAATTTCGACTTCGGGTAGCTCAGGCATTATTCCAATTCAACTTCAACACGGTAAACTGACACAGCTGCGTAGGTAGCCAAAATTTAACTATGGTTTTTCAAGTAACGCTTAGTAAAAGTGGAAATCAATTCAACGTCGAGGAATCAGAGACCGTACTCGATGCCGCATTACGCACGGGCTACGTGATACCGTATAGCTGCAGAATCGGCAGTTGCGGCTCATGCAAAGCCAGAATTGTATCCGGCAGCATAGACTATGGGGAGTACGAAGGAAATATTCTGACAGAGGTGGAGAGGGCGCAGGGAATTGCGCTGCTTTGCCAGGCTCATCCACTAGAAGACCTGGTGGTTGACGCGCGCGAAGTGGCTGTATCCGAGGAGATCGAGATTAAGATGCTGCCGTGTCGGGTAGTGAGGCTGGAACAGCTCAATCATGATGTTATGGGTTTGTCTCTGAAACTGCCACAGAATCAACAATTCAACTATTTAGCCGGGCAGTATATAGACATCTTACTGCGTGATGGTCGCCGCCGCAGTTTTTCTATCGCTAACGCTCCAAAGGAGGGTGGAGAGTTAGAGCTTCATGTACGCCGTGTGCCGGATGGGTTTTTTACCAATCAGATCTTTAACACGATGAAGGAAAGGGATCTATTGCGCTTTCAAGGGCCACTCGGGACCTTCTTTCTGCGACAAGACTCTGATCGACCTATATTGCTTATGGCGGGCGGCACGGGATTCGCTCCCATTAAAGCGATCGTAGAGCAAGCGATAGAAAAAGACATAACACGCCCGATGCACCTGTTTTGGGGGGCCCGCACAGAACACGACCTGTACTTAGATGAGATGGCTAGGTATTGGGCGGTTCAACATGAGCATATCAACTACACACCGGTGTTATCCGAAGTCGAACCGGAAAACGGATGGTCGGGTGAAACAGGTTGGGTGCACGATGTACTGCTGGCGCACTATCCTAGTCTAGAACAACATGAAGTTTACATGTCCGGACCGCCGCCGATGATCGATGCTGCACACGCCGCCTTTCTCGAACATGGGTTGCCCGATGAGCACCTATATTATGACTCTTTTGAATTTTCCGCTGACGTGCCTGCGTAAAAATTACAAAAGGTGGGAGAGGGTTAAATTTTTTTGTAGGAGCGGCGCCCTCGCCGCGATGAATCGGCCAGAGGGCGGGACTCCTACAATATTAAATCCCAGTCACCTTTTTTAATCAGTAAAAGTCTGGGTTCCCTCATCTCTGACGTCTGTTATCGGCTTGGTGATACCCGGTATGGTCTGGGGCGTCGCTTGTTCTATGCCTTTTCGATACAAATCCAAAGCCTTTTCTTTTTCGTCAAGTTGCTCCAGCAGGTGACCCAACTCGCGATATGCTTCAACGGTACCGCCGGAGGCTATACAGGCTTCCAGATAACTGCGTGCCTTACCCCACAATTCATTGTTGAGGGAAATCTGCGCCAAGCTCAACATGAGCTCCGGACTGTCTTTGTGACTGGCCGCCCACTGCTCCGCGCGTTTGAGGTGAGCCGCCGGGTCACTTGTTTTAACTTGACCGTATAGCCGGACTAATGATGGCTCCCATTTACGTTGAATGGACTTGCGCAAAAGCTCTTCGGCCTCCTTGTGCGAACCTTCATTCATCAGGCGTTGTGCATAGGTAGCCAAGAGCCCGGGATCGTTGCGTTGTTCCCGCGATAGAGACCGCCAGACTTGTTGCAGTTCACGGCTTTGTGAAGCATCGGTCAATAACTTCCTGTTTGCCAATTGCTCTAGTCTCTCGATTTCCGAATCCGGCGCTGCTTGCTGTTTCTTTACCGCTGGCAGGATTTGTTGCAGAGACGGCCAATCCTGTGTTCTTTCCAGCACTTTGACACTCAATCCCAAGACTCTCTTATTCTTTGGTGAATTACTACGCAACCGTGCCAGCGTCTCGCTTGCCTGGTCGTATTGTCCGGATCGAAATTGTAGTGTGGCCTGAGTCAACCCAATAGCCGTAGCTTGGCCGGGATCACTGTCTACGGCTTGCGACAGATATAAATCTCTTTTCTTGTAGTCGCCCCGGCCTTGGGCGGCGTGGGCTGCGCCTAAATAGTTCAGGGCAGGAGTATCGGTTTGGCTTAAGTGGCTCAGCAACAATCGCTCCGCTTGATTCCAATCTCCTTCTATAACCCGCATGATCCCATTAGTTTGCAGCTTGCGTGCCTTGTTTTGGGAGCGTGTAGTTTGCCATTCATTGATTGCGCGCGGTGAACGCCATAGCTTCACTAAAAAGCGGATAAGGAAATACATAGCTACGAAAAAGATCACGAGCAGTGTCAGGAAAAGCGCCAACGACAGTTCAATGCTCCATGGCTTCAAGGTGATCAGGACGTAACCGGGGTCCTGCATCACCATCACCACGAAACCTGCGGCCAAGGCCAATGCTATGAATATCAAGAACAGGAGGTTCATTGCGTTTTCATCCGTGACTTGATGCCTTGCAGCTCGACTATAGAGCCGGTGATTTTGGGACGTTCCGGCGTCAGATTTTGGCTGCTTATTTCTTCAAGCTCAGTCAGCATGGCTTTCACTGCCTGATCTTCGGTATCGAAGTACTCCGAGAGCCATTGCGTTGCCTGACCTAGGTTGGCTTTAAAAGTCTGGTTGTCCGAACGCAGCACAGCCATTTGCGCTCCAGACAGCATCAACCTTAGGTTAGCAATCAGAAAATACCTTTGCTCAGGGGTGAGCAGAGGCTGGGCAGCTTCCGTTACATTCTGGATCCGAACCAAACCCTTCAGGTCTGCCAGTAATGCTTGGCCCGCCTCTACCCAAGCGTTATCAGAACTTGCTGCAGTAGGCTCGCCGTCTTCTGCAGCAACGGGTCGAACCGGTTCAGATACCAAGGGCAGCTCACTGACGTTCGCGACTAGGGTGGATAGACGCAACGCGAGTCCGGGCAAGTCTACTTGTTCAGTTGCATTGAGTAACGCAATCTCCTCTGCAATTAAGCGTCTCACCTCCAAGAATTCTGGGTTGCCAAGTTCCGCCAACCTTTTGTCGGCGAGCTCGAGTGCAATGAGAGCGTTGGCAGCATCACCCTCTAAACTCACGCGATGGTTTGCCATGCGCAACAGCTGCTCGACTTCTTCAAGAGCCCACGAATCAATACTGCGATCGAGAGAATCATAGATCTTGGTAACTGAATTTGTGAGCGCATCTTGCTGTTCCCGTAGCGTAGCGACACTGGCCTCTAATTTCTCTTGTATTAACGTATTGAGTTGATCTTGGTCAGAGGCGAGTCTATCTTGCTGCTTTTCCAGGGCCCGGGTGCTCTCTGTGATTGCCTTTAGCTCGCCAAGCAGGTTCGCGCTGGCTACTTCCTGCTCGTGCTTTTGCTGCACTTCGAATCGGTACCATAGATAAGCACTACCGGCGACGGCGACAATAGCTAAAATCAGTGCAAAAGTTCCCAGCGCATATGCGCCTTTGGCCTTGGGTTGCACCGGAGCTTGAACGATGGGTTGAACCTCCTCCTCTTCCTCGGTAGAGGGTTCTACCTCGTCGCTAACTTCCGTAAGTGGTGCTTGTTCTTGTTCTCCTTTGGCAAGGTCGTCGCTGGGCGTTTTATCTTTATCAGAATCCATAGGTTAACCCGTGCTCGTATTGGAATTTGCTTCCACTTTAACATAAGAACACAAAAAACTGACCCAGTAAGCTACGTTTTTACTAGGTCTTGGAGTTTGTTCAGAATCGCCTCATTGCTAGCGTCGCACGCCGTTAAGACTTCGCCCCGCCATCCTAATTGTTTCGCCTCAGCATGCTGACGTTGACCGATGACCACCAGGCTGGTTTTCAGTAAGTGGTCATATCCACCGTCGGTCAGAATCCCAACAAGATTTTTTAAGCCATCCACGCTGGTCGTTACCATGACATCTAGATTTTCCTCTTGCTCGGCTCGCTGTAGCGCAACCGGGTTCGAGTCCGACCGACGCCGTTCATAGCATTCTATGTAACGAACCAATGCCCCCCGATTCCCCAAAGTTTGTCCTAACAGCTCACGCCCGCCGATTCCTCGGAATATAAAGATCCGCTGATTTTTGACTTTATGCATTTCAGGCATGGCAAGCAGAGATTCACTGCCGGCTGGTGCCGGACATTCGAGATCAACATGAAGACCGTAGTGATTCAGAGCAGCGGATGTTGCAGCTCCGATGCTTATGGTCTTGACCGAGTCGATATCAACACCCGCACCTTCAAGGGATTGTGAACCGAATTCTGCCGCGTTAGCGCTAATGAATATGGCCCAATCACCCGGGCGCAGTTCCTTGACGAGTTGTCGCAAACGTTGTGTGTCGGTGACCGCGGTGATTTTTAGGGTTGGGAACTCTATTGCTTGTCCACCGGCGGATCGAATGAGATCCGCCAGTTTTCGTCCTTGGCGCGCTGGCCTTGTGACTACAACACCGAGGCCGTTTAGGTTAGTTTGCATGCGAGTTTTAACTAGAGCGGTAAACCTCTTCCAAAATCTCACGTGCGCCGAGCTTTATCAATTGGTCCGCCACTTGATCGCCGAGTGCCGTGGGTTGATCGGCGTCACCATCGGCCCGGGTTCGGAGTACGGTTTCGCCGTCAACGGTGCCGACTAAACCATCCAAGTTCATTGACTCACCTGTTATCTGGGCAAACGCGCCGATCGGGACTTGGCACCCGCCCTCCAAACGGGCGTTCATGGCTCTTTCCGCTTCAACGCAACGCCGGCTGGGGCCATGATCCAACGGAAGCGTTAAATCGATCGCTAAAGTGTTATCTTTTTTGCATTCGATACCGATAGCACCCTGACCAACAGCGGGTAGGGATACAGCTGGTGGAATACGTTGCCGAATTCGATCGGCCATATTTAGCCGTTTTAAACCAGAGACGGCTAAGATAATGGCTTCATATTCCCCATCGTCCAGTTTTCTCAAGCGGGTGTTTACATTTCCACGTAGGTTCAGCACTTTTAGCCCAGGGTAAGCGTTTCTTATTTGGCATTGACGACGCAAGCTACAGGTACCGACCCGGGCACCTTCAGGTAATTGATCCAAGTCATTAAATTGATTCGAAACAAACGCATCCAGAGGATCTTCTCGCCGGCAAACTGCCGCTATCTCGAACTCGTCAGGCAGCGAAACGACGACATCCTTCATGGAATGAACGGCAATGTCAGCGTGTCCTTCCAGCAAGCTCAGCTCCAGTTCCTTCATGAAAAGACCTTTACCACCCGCACTGGCCAGGGGCGCACCCAACAGTCGATCCCCAGTTGTGGTTATTTCAACAAACTCGACTCGGAGATCGGAATGGTGGGCGGTGAGTTGTTGGGCCACATATTGAGCCTGCCACAGTGCCAATGGGCTCTTGCGGGTGGCGATACGCACCTGGGTCATAGCGGGTAAAGTTGTGCGCTACACAGCTAACGTCGGGTCCAACGACGAACCTCCGGAGTGTGGCGTCGGCTGACGTCGAGTTTGTCATCGATTTCCCTCAACAACACACGCCACCGCCCCGACGGTTGCTTCTCAATACCGCGTATGTAGTCGACTGCTACAAGAGCATTTCGATGAATCCGTAGAAAACGATCAGCGAATTCTTCTTCTAAGCTAACGAGTGAGTCTTCGACTAGGTGTTGCTCATTTATCGTGCGCACGGTGACATATTTGTTATCGGCCATGAAATAAACGATGTCTTGGACCGGAATCAGTGTTATTTGTCCCCGCATGTGCACACTGATATGGCTACGTGAACTTGGTTCACTCTGTGCCTTATTCAACTCTCGCAATTGCTTCAACGTAATTTGTTTCGCTTTTTGCAGAGCCGCAGATAGTCTGTCCTTACGTATGGGTTTCAGTAAATAATCCACTGCGTTTACTTCAAATGCTTCCAGCGCGTGCTGGTCATAAGCCGTCGTAAAAATGACGGCTGGTGGATTATCCAGGGATTGCAAATGCATGGCGGCCTCTAATCCGTCCATTACCGGCATGCGTATATCCATCAACACACAGTCGGGTTTGAGGCTCATCGCTTTTTCGATCGCTTCATTGCCATTCATGGCTTCACCAACGATGGTGTGTTCTCCATCTTTTTCGATCAATTCACGCATGCGGGCGCGTGCCAGCTTTTCGTCGTCAACGACCAGGATTTTCATTTAGTACGCCTCCAAAGGCCGGGTGTTTAACATGCACAGTAAAATAGTGTGAGTCACGTTGGGTTGTCAGATGTGCGTCATCGCCATAATGGTCTTGAAGCCTTAGGCGGATATTGTCTAAAACGGCATCACGTTCTTGGTCGCTATCTTGGGTCTCCGGTGTTGGGTTGCCGACCGAAATCAGTAGTTGATCGTCGTCGTTTTCGATGAGCAGTTTTATGTCTATATCCCCACCTTCTGGTAATTGTTCTATACCATGATGTATCGCATTCTCAAGCAACAGCTGCAAAATGAGCACTGGTGTCTTGGCTTGACGGGTAATACCGTGAACCGACCAATTCGCGTTTAGCCTTTTATCTAAACGCAGTTTCTCTAATTTTAAGTATTTTCTGGCGATTTGCATCTCGCTTTGCACGGGCATCAAGTCTTTGCTGTCGTCCAGCATTAGCCGGAATAGGTCTGCCATATCCTCGATCGCTGCCTCAGCCCGTGCCGGGGCACGCTGGGTGAGACTGGCAATGATATTCATACTGCTGAATAGAAAATGTGGACGGATTCGAAGTCTGAGTAGTTGTGACCGGACGCGTTCTGTGGCCAGAGTTTTTTGCCTAAGTTGGTGGCGGGCGACGAAATAGCGCAGGGCCAGAGCATTTATTATCCCACTGACCAGAAGATTCTGCGCGTGGAAATAAAGGTGCCATTGCGGCCGTGCCGAGTCTATGTATTTGAAAGAGGCCAACAACCAAATGGAGAGCTCACCCACCAACCAAGTGATGCACAACAGCATGGCATACGCCACCAACAACGCCCTTTTTTCCGGCAGTCGGTTGAGCGAAGGTCCAGCAAGACACAAGGCGCTGACGCTCATAACTGCTATCCATTGCAAAAACAGAGAGATAAGAAACAGATCTTGAAAGATATTTGTGGTTATAGCCGGGGTGACAATGGTTAAAATGATTGCCAGAAACTCCGCTAGGATCACCACGTTCAGGACCATTTCTCCCTTACAGAAGTTGGGAAAAAAATCGGTATCCGTGGAAGCTTCCTGCAAGTCCATATCGTTATAGTTCCGCTTACCCTGCACGATCTGCTGTAAATTAGCGAGATGCTGCAATGCGTGTACCCTCGCGCGCTAACCTCGAACTATGGGCATACTTATCTTTACGTGGTAGCTCCCTTTCTGCTCAAGGTTCTGCAAAGTGGCCCTGCCACCGAAATGGCGGATCAGCCGCTCACGCACGTTGTTTAAGGCAATCTTGTTACCCTTGCGATGCTGCGCTTGATTGGTAACCTCGGGCACGGGATTGCTGATCATGATTTTTAGATTATCGCCCTCAGACCACAGCTGAATGTCAACAGTGCCTCCAGCGAAACTGGGTTCTATACCATGGTAGACGGCATTTTCAAGCAACGGTTGCAGGGTCAGTGAGGGGATCAAAGCACTGCGCGGTACGTTCGAGGCGGTCCATTTTACCTGCAGCCGATCACCCAGCCGCAGTTTCTCTATATCTAGATACTGACGAGCCAACTCTCCTTCGGCCGTGATGGGTACCATCTTTCGAGCATCTGCCAGTAAAACCCGGAATACATCAGCCAAATCCTGCAATGCCTTCTCCGCCATATCCGGGTCGGATCGGATTAGGCTGGCCACGCTGTTCATACTGTTAAATAAAAAGTGCGGCCGAATACGAGATTGTAATGCCTGTAGTCTATCTTGCTGTTGCGTGTGGCTTCTCAACTGGGTTCGCTGGTAGGCCATGCCGTAGCGGAGTGCCAC